>NZ_JBOZCJ010000003.1:0-153738 GCF_051265215.1 Actinotignum stranguriae | reverse complement strand
GATGGTGCGAAGGATTGTAATGCTCGGAAGGTTTCGCAGTCGCGGACTGTGACGACGACTCCGTATAAGTGGGATTCATCCTCGCGGAAGTGGGTCTTGGACACTGCGAAGGCGTCGAAGCGGACTGAGAATCGTCAGCGGGATATGAATGATGGTGAGCATCAGGCGTGTACTCCTCGGTTGCCGGCCCAAGTCACGTCAACGGAATGGGTTGACGGCTCTAAAGACTGCGCGACACGGAAGGTCAAGCAAACCCGGACGGTGACCACGACACCCCATCGGTGGGATTCCGGTACGCGTAAGTGGGTCTTGGATACCGCGAAGGCTTCGAAGCGGACTGAGACGCGTGAGCGGGACATGGGTGAGCGAGAAGTGGGGGAATGCGTGAATGTTGCCCTCACGGTTTCTCAAGACACGCTCACGGTGGTCAAAGGCCAACCGGTATTACAGCCGCTAAGTGTGGAAGCCACGTCAACAACAGATCCCGGGCTTATTAGCCTTCAAACCGTGTGCGCCCCGAAGCATGACGGTCAGGCCGAGGGCGATCACAATGCGCTGCCGGTGGGTGTGGAGTTGGTGCGCGTGAAGCAAGCACCTACCGGCACCGAGCTTGCGGGTAATGGTGCACGGACGGTTGGTGAGGTGGATGGTAATGCCACCCAGGCCGAGCTGGGCATGTATCGGTGTTGGGTGTATGCCACGAAACCCGGTATCACCATCGACCCGCTCACAGGCGCGGCTAGTGGGCCTAACAGTGTGGAAGGCGTGGGGTGGGCACGCAAGCCTTTGAGTGTGGAGGTTGTGCAGCCCGCGTTGCCGAAGACGGGCCAGACAAACGTGAACTACCTCGCCGGTAGTGGTGCGCTCATGATCCTTGCCCTGACGGGCGGATGGTGGATCACCCGCCGGAAGAAGGGGGTGGGCCAGAGCGCGTGAACCGATACACCCACCCCGTACCCGGTCTCGGGAAAACAGACGGTGGGGTAGGCCCGAGTAAAGGGACAGGTATTTTAGCAAGTTCAACAACACGTGTTTGGCGTTGTCCTGGCGTGTTGGTCAGCACATTGTGTGGTGCTGAATTTATTGGGAAGGAAAACAAGTATGGCTCGTAAGAAGTCATTGAGAGCGTTGGTGGCGGCGTGTGCGCTGGCACTGACGGGAATGGGTATCGGGGCAGCTCACGCCGCACCGGCAAGTGATCCGGTTGCTCCGTGGGCGCAGGGTGCTCCCACGACGGGGTCGATTACGATCACGAAACAAGAAGCGACCACCAAGAAGCCGGTTAACGGTGCCGAGTTTACGGTCACGAAGGTGGATGCCCTGGGGGATGTCACCCTTGGTGACATGAAGAAGATGAGCGATTGGGAGACCGTGGCTGGTTCAATCAAGGACCTGAACGCGAATCCCGATAGCCCGAAGGCTAAGCTCAGCACGACCGCCGTTCACAAGGTCAAGACCACTGGTGAAGGTAAGGCTCTCTTCGAGAACCTGCCGCTTGGGTTGTACAAGATTGTGGAATCCGAAGTGCCGGCTGGGCATACCTCGGATATTAAGCCGTTCTTCATGACGGTCCCAGAAATCACGGGTACTTCTTCCGCGGACCAGAAGTACACCTATGATGTTTCGGTCACCCCGAAGAATACGGACGTTCGTGACCTTGTGAAGAAGACTGGTGCTTTCGACAAGGTCGTAGGCGCAGGCGACGACATCTCCTACACCATCTCCGCGACCCTGAATAAGAAGGGCCCGATCAAGGGGACCGATATTAAGGGCTTCGCAGTCTTCGATGATGCGATGACTGATGCTTACACGGTGATCGACCAGACCTCGGTTAAAGCCGTGAAGGTCAACGGTGAAGAGATCGCGAAGTCGCAGTACAACGTTGCTACTTCAACTGAGGGTGTGGAAGCGGGTCGTACTCGCTTGCAGGTGAACTTCACCGACGAGGGCCTCAACGCTATCGCCGCTAAGGCGACTGCCTCGGAGGCTCCGGTGGTGACTGTGGACCTCACCTTCACCCTCAAGGCTGATCTTGCTCTTGATTCGGTTTCTAATAAGTTTGGTTTCATTCCCGGACACTCGGATAGCGAACCGACTCCCGGACCGATTGTTCCCGAACCTGGCCCCGAGCCTGGGCCTGGTCCGGATCCGACGCCGAATCCGTTCCCGACCATTGATTTCTACGATTTCCAAATCTCTAAGACCGATGCTTCGGACGGAAGTGTGCTTGCGGGTGCGAAGTTCGTAGCCTTCGCCAACCAGGCTGATGCCCAGAAGTGTGTGGCCCAGAAGGACCGAACCCAGTGCGAAGGGATGTCTAAGGGCTTCGGTACCAAGGTGACCGGCCAGGACGGCTTGACTGACAAGTTTAAGGCGAAGAAGGACTCCGTTTTCTACGTGGTTGAGGTTGAGGCACCCGCGAAGTTCATTCGCTCGGATGAGATCACCGAAGTCACCGTAACCGATCAGGCCGGCCAGGTGTTCAAGACTGGTATTAAGAACGTGCCGACGAAGGATTCGGGTAAGTGGTTCGATTTGCCCAAGACGGGTGCTATCGGGGTGGGGATCTTTGCCCTTCTTGGTGCTGGTCTGGTGGCGAGTGGTGCGGTAACGCATCTGCGTTCGCGTAAAAACAACGCCTAAACAGGAAAAGACTAACGGTTCAGGTTTGCCAGCCTGAGTAGGTAACGAAGATTGTGGGGCCGGTCAGTCCGACTGGCCCCACAATCTATCAAGCGCAAGTTAAATCTGCACGAGTAGCGCAATACGAATTGAACGTCTAGCGCAAGGAAAAGGCCACGTGGGTCAAGGAAGGGGTAGGGACGTGAGTGGTGAAGCGGGCGCGGTGCGTGGGCGGCGTGCCCTAGAGGCCCCGACCTCCAACCCAGCTCCCGAAACGAAATCCAAGACGGCACCAGGGGCAGAACCCAGGGAAACACCAAAAGTGGCACTTCATGTGGAGCCCGAACCGGCTCCTGCGCCAGCACATCATGTGGAACTCAAGGAACATCAAGGCCCCGCCGCGGGTTTGGCTCGTGGGCGGCGTGCGGCGCGTGTAGGTGAGGAAAGCGGGTTTGCGAGCCTGCTGTTCTATACCGATCCGGGCGAGGATAAACGCAGGCTCTCCCCGTTGGCCATGATCCTTATCGGGATCCTGTGCTTGGCTTATCCGGTGACTTCGACAGTATGGAATAACTGGCAATCCAAAGTAGTCTCCCGTGCCTATGAGGGTAAGGTGAATACCCAGTCCCAGGAACTGCGGAACTCGTATATTGAGAGTGCTCACGCCTATAACGCTAGTCATCAGGGTATGGCGGTCCTTGATCCTTATCTTGACGATATAGCCACGGACCTGCCGGCTTACCGGGAGTATGCGAGGGTGCTTGATCAGCCGGATGGGATTATGGGGATCGTGAAAATTCCGAAGATCGGGGTGAAACTCCCGATCTACCACGGCACCTCCCCGCAGACCCTCCAACGGGGTGCTGGGCACATGTTTGGTACCGATATCCCGGTAGGTGGCATAAATCGGCATAGTGTGGTGACGGCTCATACTGGCCTGCCGACCTCGTCGATGTTTGACCGGCTCACCGATATGCAGGTTGGGGATGAGTTTTTCTTCGAAATCCAAGGCCAAGTCTTTGGTTACAAAGTGGTCAGGATAGACGTCGTCGACCCTCACGACCCAAGCCTGCTGGTACGCGTACCCGGGCGTGACCTAGCCACTCTTCTTACCTGTACCCCGTATGGGGTGAATTCGCATCGTTTGCTGGTGACGGGTGAGCGGGTGTTGCCTGACCCAGTGGAGGTGCCGGGGGTGGACGGGTTGCAATGGTCATGGTGGATGACCCTCTTCGTGCTCGCCATTCTTATATCTTTGCTGTTCGCGTTCCTGGTGGCCCGCTCCGCGCTCGCCCGGCGCGAGGAAGAACCTAGGCGGGGTATGTTGCCCCGGCACATGCTCCGCTAACCGAAAGAACGCGGCGGGGTGCTGCGGCGTCGTGCAGTACTCGGCGTCGGGTATTACTCACCATTCATCACTCACTGATTTAGACCATTTAGTATCACGACATACAACGAGGTACCGGTGTGAGACTGGAATTATTAGAAACCCTTATTCTTTATTCGCGTTTAGGAACTATGGATGCGGTGGCCCGTGAGTATGGGTGTACTACCGCGGCGGTCGTGAAGCGTATCCAGCTTTTGGAAGAAGAAGTCGGCCAGACGCTTACCCGTAGAGTCGGGCGCGGCAGGGAACTGACCGAAGCCGGGTGCTACCTGGTCGAGCGCAGTCACCAGATCTTGGGGCTCGTGGATGCTACGGTGGCGGAGCTTCAGGACCTGGAGGATAACCCACAGGGCACTATTGTGATCGCGGGGCGGGAAAGTAGTGCCATGGATAGCCTGGCACCCGTCATGAGTCAGGTGCGGGCGCGTTATCCGGGGATTAGTTTCCAGGTCACATTGTGTGGGCGTGAAGCAGCTACCCGGATGATCGGTGAGGGGACTGCGTCTTTCGCGGTTTTGGATGATTCTTGGGATTGCACAGCCTGGCAGACCCTGGCACTTAGCGGTGAGGACCGGTGGGGGCTACTGGTACGCGGTGATAGTGATCTGGTTGGGCGAGGAACGGTTCGGCGGGCGGATATTACCCAGCGGTCTCTTATTATGCCGAAGGAGCGTAGCCGAGAGCTTGGGTATTGGCTTGATAAGGAAAACCAGTTGATGGTGGTGGGACGGTACGGGACGAGCCGCGGGGCCCGGGTTATGGTCGAGGCCGGGGTTGGTGAGGCTATCGTGCTGGAGAATATGGCCTTGAGTGGACGCGCGGATACCAGGGCGGGCGTGGTAACTGCTGGTGTGGGGTTGGTGTTTATCCCTTTGGATTGGTTAGTGGGCCTGACCTGTGTGCTTGCTTGGGATAAGCAAGCACGTCTGGGCCGGGTGGGGGAGATATTCCTGGAAGCGGTGCGCGCATCCGTGGCCGGTGGGAGCGCAGCTGGCGAGAAGTTATCCACAGAATCGTGAAACGCTGCCCTCATCCGCAGGGCGGTAAATAGCTCTTTGTTGCGCTTCCATATCATGCAAGAATGACGGAGAAAGACGGGTAACCACCCGGAACTACGCAATTGAAGGAGTGGACATATGGATGTTTACGAGGACCGGTTGTATTTTCCGGATCGTGTTTACAACTCGCTGGAAGAAATCCTCGAACGCAAGGAAGAAATCTTGCGCGAGGTCAGAATGACCCGCGAAGAATTCGACTGGCGCGCCGATAACTACCAGCTCGGACCAAAAGAGTCCGACGCCTATGTTGAAATGAAAGGATTAGATCGCTTCGAGGGGTTGTGCCGTGGTGAACGAACACTTGGATGAGCGTGCCGATGAGTTTGCGGCACATCTACAGAGGATTGGGGAGCTGATTGATCCCGGGTTTTCGATAGTGAAGCAAGCCCTCAGAAAAGAAAACCCACCGGCAATAAGCCTATTTGGCGATATTCGTGTTGCTCGTTTCCTTATCGTCCGCTTCGATTACGAACTTTTCCTTAATCCGGAAACCGGCTCGCTCAGCGTCAACGAATCAACGTTCTCGGTCATCCGAGGAGCAAAAAGCAGCGAGCCGCTGGTGCGCTGGGACTATATTCGCTCACCACGCTCGAATATTCCCTGTGCCCATATCCAGATCCATTCCCACCGCGACGAATGGACACACGCCCTGGTCCTGAGTGGCACTCATTCCCGCAGGTCGCGCCGGCGCATCAAGAACGAGGCCCGCACTCCCCACATTGCCGATATTCATTTCACGGTGGGCCGGCGCTGGTTCCGGCCCTGCCTGGAAGAAATTCTCCTCTTGGTCATTGATGAGCTCGGGGTGGCATGCGCACCCGGCGCACGCGAAGCGCTCAACCAAGGCATCGAGGATTGGGAACAGATCCAGGTGCGATCCGTAGTGCGGCATAATCGCGCCACCGCCCTCCAAGCTCTTGAAGAGTGAACCACCCGCGCTAATAAAATGCAACCGGGCCTCAGAGGCCGAGGATGAGGAGCGCAGCCGCGGCCGGTGGGAGCGCTGCCAGTTAGCGGCGTCGTCGCCCCCACCGCGTGCGAGTACAAGAACCGCGCTACAAGAAAACGCGGCTACCGGTTATCGTCGTAAATCGCCAGGTGCTCCAGCGGGGTAGTATCCTCGCGGGCCGCTACCGTGTAGAGCACGGGGAGTGCCGAAATCCACCACGGATCCAGGGGTACCCGGTCCTTCATATCCATCTCTTCGTCGATGCGCATGATCGGATGGGATTCCAGCTTGCCATTGTGTTGGCCAATATAGCGCGCGCCCACCCGTTCTTTCTTCTCCAGCTGCGCGGTGACCTCATCAATGGCGAGGGCAGCGAGCGACACCGCGAGAGTCCGGTCATAGGAGGTTGGGATACCGCCCTGCTGCTGGTGGCCAATAATCGTGGAACGAACCGAGAAAGCCCCGTGGCCTTCCTGCTGGAAAACCCGCCGTAGCAGATCCGCGGTGTAGTACTTGGAAGCATCCTCATTGCGAATGGCCAAGTAGAGGGAACGCGAGCCATCGAAGGCCCTATTCATCCGCTCGGCTTCCTTCGTGAGGAGGGCCAGATCCACCCCGGTTTCGTGCAGGTAGACCTGCTCGGCTCCGGTGGATAGCGCGCTCATAAGCGCGAGGTAGCCGCATTTCCGGCCCATCGTTTCCACCACGAAGCAACGCCGGGACGCGGATGCGGAGCGGCGAATCTTATCGATGGTCTCCACATTGGTATTGAGTGCGGTATCCACACCGATGGAAAGATCATGGCCAGGCAGGTTGTTATCGATGGAGGCCGGCACGCAGATGAGGGGGAGACGGAAAGCGGTATAGCGATCTGCCTCCTTCGCCATATTCCACGCGGTTTCATAGCCGGCCAGGCCGCCGATCATAATAATGGCGTCCAGCCCGTTGGCTTCGATGGAGCGGGCCAGCCCGAAGTAATCCTCAATTCCGAGGACCGAACGGGCGGTGCCCAGTTCCGCACCGCCGAGCGAGACCCAGCCATCCACATCGCCCCAGCTGAGTGGGCGAATATCCCCGCGGATGAGGCCGGGGAAGCCGCCCTCAACACCGAGCATTTCAAAGCCGCGATCCAGGCCGAGCCGCACCGCGCTGCGCGCGGCCGCGTTCATTCCCGGGGCGAGCCCGCCGGCGTGCAGAATAGCCACCCGCGGGCGCCAGCCATCCTTGAAATAGCGGTCTTCACCCAGCGGGGAGGAAAGCGTTTCAAAAAGGGACTTGATCCGGGAGAAGCTGGTGCCGCGTGAGCGCACCGCCGCGTCATAATCGCCTTCCTCGAGGTAGTCAATAACCTTCTTAGTATTGGCAACCGTTTCCACCAGCGGCAGGCGTTGGAGGCGATTATTACGGATCCCGATAATGCAGGATTCTTCGCCCGGTTCGGCCCGGATGACTTCCAGGGCTGCGGTGTAACCGAGCAGAGTGGACATCCAACGGTCATAAGCGGACGGGGTGCCGCCGCGCTGTACGTGGCCGAGCGCGGTAATACGTGGTGATTCTCCAGTACGTTCTTTAATGGCGGCTTGGATGCGCTGCGCGGTGATCTTTTCACCGTGCCGGTCCATGCACCCTTCGGCAACAACGATAATCGAATCACGCCGCCCGGCCGCTCGCCCGGCACGGATCTTCTCACACATGGCGTCTTCCCAGCCATCTTCGGGGGGAAGCTCGGGGATGATGACATCATCCGCACCGCCGGCCATCGCGCCCATAAGAGCCAGGTAACCGCAGCGCCGCCCCATCACTTCCACCACGAAAACTCGCTGGTGGGACGCGGCTGTGGAAGTGAGAGCGTCAATGGCATCAATAATGCGGCACAGGGCCGAATTAGTTCCCACCGTCATATCGGTGCCGACCATATCGTTATCGATAGAGCCGACCACCCCGGCAATATGCAGTTCGGGGTGGCGCGCGGCCACATCGGCCTCAATTTCCCCGGATTCGACCAGTTCGTCGAGGAGTCCAGTCCAGCGCTCGCGCAGGGTATCAGCACCGGTGAGGGAGCCATCCCCGCCGATAACCACGAGGCGGTCAATTCCGGCGCGCACCAGATTCGCGGCTACTGTCCGCATGCCCTCCCGTTCCCGGAATTCGGTGGAGCGGGCCGAGCCGATAACTGTGCCGCCCTTATCCAGAATGGAGGACACATCACTCCAGACCATTGGCTCAATAAGATTATCGATAGCTCCGCGCCATCCCTCGCGAATCGCGAAGGGGCGGGCACCCACGTGTAAAGCGGTGCGCACCACGGCGCGTACCACCGGGTTCATGCCCGGGGCATCCCCACCCGAGGTAAGAATGGCAAGGGATACGGGATCTGCGTGATCTGACATGGTTCCTCCTCCGAAGATCATTGTGTCAAAGATGGTGGGCTCATGTGTGGTGCTAGAGTCCGGCGGCGCGCCCGCGCGGTGTGGTAGCGGTGCGCCGCGCGGGCGCGAAGTTGATTACACTACGAGATAAAGACTACTTCGAGGATGAGGATAACCATGTCGCACCCCATTGACCCCACAACCACGCGCGCCTGGGCGCGGCTGCATGACCTTCACGACGGCTTCACCGCTGATTTCCGCGCTCGCTTCGCCGCGGATCCCCAGCGTGCCGAGCGGCTGAGTTTCACCGCTGGTGATCTTTTTGTGGATCTGTCCAAGTCATATTTAGACGACGACGTCCGCGATGCCCTGATTGAGCTTGCCGAAGAAACCGGGGTTGCCGCGCGCCGCGATGCGATGCTGCGCGGAGAGCGGATTAATGTGACCGAAAACCGGGCAGTACTTCATACCGCGCTGCGGCGCACCGCGGATGACACAGTCGAAGTAGACGGGCACAACGTTGTCACTGATGTACGCGAGGTCCTCGAGCGGATGTACGCTTTCGCCACCAAGGTACGCGAAGGCAGCTGGCGCGGGGTAACCGGAAAAGCCATCACGACCGTAGTCAATATCGGAATTGGCGGTTCGGATCTGGGCCCGGTGATGGCCTACGAAGCACTGCTCCCGTACGTCAAGGACGGGCTGGAATGCCGCTTCATTTCCAATATTGATCCCACCGACGTGGGGGAGACCCTGCGGGGGGTGGACCCGGAAACCGTGCTCTTCATCGTGGCATCCAAGACGTTCACCACTCTGGAAACTCTCACCAATGCCCGCCAGGCCCGCTCGTGGTTCCTCGCCCAGCTCGCCGCGCGCGGCATCCAAGAGGTCGGTGCGGTGGCCAAGCACTTCGTGGCCGTGTCCACCAACCTGGAAAAGGTGGCGGAATTCGGAATTGAGCCCGCCAATGCTTTCGGCTTCTGGGATTGGGTAGGGGGGCGCTATTCGGTTGATAGCGCCGTCGGCCTTTCTCTCGCGATTGCCATCGGGCCGGAACATTTCGAAGAATTCCTCTCCGGATTCCGCACGATTGACGAGCATTTTGCCACCGCGCCGGCCGCGGAAAACGTGCCCCTCCTCATGGGGCTCCTCAATATTTGGTACGTCAATTTCTTCGGGGCGGCCACCCACGCGGTGCTGCCCTACGCCCAATACCTCCACCGTTTCCCGGCTTATCTCCAGCAGCTCACCATGGAATCCAATGGCAAGCGGGTGCGTTGGGACGGCAGCCCGGTGACCACCCAGACCGGGGAAGTGTTCTGGGGTGAACCGGGTACCAACGGCCAGCATGCGTTCTACCAGCTCATCCACCAGGGCACCCAGCTCATTCCAGCTGATTTCATTGCCTTCGCGAATCCTGTTTTCGCGCTGGTGGACGGAGACGCCGATCAGCATGAACTTTTCCTCGGCAATTTCTTCGCGCAAACGAAAGCCCTCGCATTCGGGAAGACCTTGGATGAGGTACGTGCGGAAGGTACCCCGGAAGAAATTGTGACGGCGCGGGAATTCCCCGGGAATAAGCCGACCGCCTCGATTATGGCCCCGGCTCTCACACCCGCGGTGCTCGGCCAGCTTATTGCGCTCTACGAGCACATTACTTTCACGCAAGGTGCGGTCTGGGGTATCGATTCCTTTGACCAGTGGGGCGTGGAGCTGGGCAAGCAGATGGCCAAGGAACTCACCCCGGCGATTAGCGGAGATGCGGCGGCCGTGGAGGCTCAGGATTCCTCCACCCGCCAGCTCATTGAGTACTACCGCGCTCACCGGAAGTAGTGCTGCGCGGCAATAGTGCCGCACGGCACTAGCGCCCAGTAGACACATACGGTGCCGGTCACCCCCGATAACGGGAGTGGCCGGCACCGTATATCTAGCTGCCGTAGCGAGGTAATAGGCAAAATAGTTGCTAGTGACAGCGTGTTGTTAGTTCGGATCCGGCGTGTGTTTTCCGAGGTGTACTGCACATGTCGTACATACGAAGTACAGCTCTGACAACACCTAGTCCCCCGCAGGTGCTGTTGTGCCCCAGGGTGCTGTTGTGCCCCAGGGTACTGGTGTGCCCCGGGGTGCTGGTGTGACTCCTGAGGTTCTGCTCAAGGAAGGACCGATAGACCGAAAGACGGGGCTGCGGACGGTTGTCTAGAGCACCTTGGTGAAGAAATCGCGGGTGCGCTCCGAGCGTGGGTTGTCAATAACCTGAGCCGGGGTACCCTCGTCGATGATCATGCCCTCGTCGAGGAAGACCACCTTATCGGCAACCTCGCGGGCGAAACCGATTTCGTGAGTGACCACCACCATGGTCATACCCCCGCGGGCCAAATCCTGCATCACGGAGAGTACCTCGCCCACGAGCTCCGGATCGAGCGCCGAGGTGGGCTCATCAAAAAGCATGAGTTCGGGGTGCATGGCCAGGGCGCGGGCGATGGCCACCCGCTGCTGTTGCCCGCCCGATAGCTGCGCCGGGAAATGATTAGCGTGATCGCGCAAGCCCACCCGCTCCAGGAGTTCCAAGGCTTCGGCCCGTGCCTCTTTTTCGGGGCGGTGGGCCACCTGCACGGGTGCCTCCATAATATTTTCCATCGCGCTCATATGCGGGAAAAGGTTGAAGCGCTGGAAAACCATCCCGACCTTGGCGCGCTGGGCAGCAACCTCCGCCTCGGTGCGCTGGCGCAGCCAGGTTCCCTGGGAGGTGAGGGCACCGGCCCGGCGAGCCAGCATCCCGCGCCACCCGGTGGGTGCGGGCTGCTCGGTCATGCCCAGCAGCTCCCCGTCCAGGTAGATCCGCCCGGCGGTAATAGTTTCTAGCTCATTCAGGCAGCGCAGCAGCGTGGATTTACCCGAACCGGAAGGGCCGAGCAGCACCACCACCTCGCCGCGCTCTACCGTGAGATTGACACCTTTGAGAACGGTGTGGTCGCCGAAAGATTTGTAGACGTCGCACACGTCCACCATGGCGTGAGTCATTGTGCTCCTTAGGGGGTGACGTCGAGGAAAGCCGTCGTCGCGGTACGCCCGTCAAAGCCGCGCGCGAAATGGCGTTCGATACGGTGCTGCACCATCATGAGCAGCGAGGTAATAACCAGATACCAGATAGCGGCGACCACGAGGAAGGGGAAGGGGAGGTAGGTTTTCGAACCCAAATCTTGGGCCGCGAAAGTGAGGTCCAGGGTGAAGGGAACGGCGAGCACCAGTGACGTGGTTTTGAGCATCGAGATCGTTTCGTTCCCGGTGGGCGGAATAATAATACGCATGGCCTGCGGCAAAATAATACGCCGCATGATCGTGCCCGAACGCATCCCCAGCGCCACTGCGGCTTCCCGCTGGCCCGGATCAATCGCACCCAAACCGCTGCGGATGATCTCCGCCAGGTAGGCACCTTCGTTGAGTCCCAGCCCGATAATTGCCGCGATAAACGGGGTGATGACCCGGTCTGTTTGGAAGGTAAAGAACTCCGGCCCGAAGGGAATCCCCAGGGATAATTTCTGGTAGAGCGAGGGCAGCAGGCCCCAGAACATGAGCTGGGTGTAAATCGGGGTGCCGCGGAAGAACCAAATATAGAAACGGGCCGCCGCGCGCAGTACCGCGTTACTCGATTCGCGCAGCACCGCCATGGTCAACGCCAAGATAATGCCAATAACCATGGCCAGCACGGTCAGCACCAGGGTGTAGACGATACCGCGCAGGATCCGCCAATCGAAAAGATAGCGCCCCACCACATCCCAGTGGAAAGCATCGTTGGTGATAAGCGCGTTAAGCGCCATCGCCCCGAGCACCGCCATGACGATGAGCCAGGCAATATTGCTCAGCTTCACGCGGGCTTGCGGATGAATCTTCTCCATTACTGCACCTGGGGGTTAATCTCAGCAGTGCTCAGCACGCCTTCGGTAATCCCGTAATGCGCGAAGATTTCCTTGAGTTCACCCGAATCCATGAGGGATTGCAACGCGGCCTGCACCGCCTTGGCGAGCTCCGGGTTATCCTTGGCCACCGCGATAGCCACCGGGGCTGAATCGTAGATATCACCCGTGGTCTTCAGCTGCCCGTTAGAGCGGGCCACCGCGTAACCAAGTACCGGGGAATCGGCGAAAATAGCGTCGTACTGGCCGGAGACCACCCGGGTAACGATTTGCGGTACGTCAGGTAGGGACATGATCTTAATCGGCTTGGCGCCCTTGGCTTCGCAGGCAGCGGTGGCCTCCTTGAGGGCATCCTCCTGCGAGGAGCCTGTTTGCACCCCGATGGTGAAACCGCAGGGGTTATTCGGGGTGAAATCGCTGGACTTGGCCGGTACTCCGTATTCGGACCCCGCCTCGAAGTACGTGATCATATTGAAGGCTTCTTCACGTTCGGGAGTGACGGTGAAGGTGGACAGGCCCACATCGAATTTGGTTCCGATCTGGGGGAGAAGTGAATCAAATTCCACGTGCGTGGTGGTGCCGTCTTTGAGCCCCATTTTCTTCGCGATGGCGCGCGTGAGATCAATATCGTAACCGGTGGGGGTCTGCCCGTCCGCCTTGCGGTATTCCGCGGGAGCGTAATCGGTGGACGCGCCGTTGCGCAATTGCCCGCGCGCGGTAATATCCGCGGGAACTAGGGCGACGACGGCGGAATCTGCCGCGATGCCATCAACAGCGAAACCGGATTCACCCGGATCGGCCGCGGCGGTGGAATCCGTCAAAGCCGCCTCGTCGTTGGAGCAGGCGCCCAGCGTGAGGAGGCCGGCGGCGAGCAACGCGAATGTTTTCTTCATTTTCTTCCCCTACGGTGAATGTTTTTTCAGTGTTCGGGTGGAAATTACTCGGAACAATCCCAAGTATAGCCAGTAAGTATGCGCCTAGATGTATAAACATGTGAATATGTGGGTGGATAACCGCGAGTTTGGCGCATTTGCGGGCTTTGTGCGCCCTGGATGTGAGAGGTCTAACGGTGGCGCGCGCCAGCGAAGCGGGTATGTTACGAATCCGTAAGTTACGATTACGTAAGGTTACGCATTAGTAAGTTAGCGGTGGGGTGGCCCGCCGGAAAGAAGGCTGAGGTGAGTCACGTGCATTCAGGAAACGTGCTCTTCCCGCGAACCGCGAGCGCGCTGGGGGAGGTAGGGATCCCAGGTGCCGAGCTCCTACATGCCGAATTGACCACATCCACCCAGGATGATCTGGCTGAACTCTGGCTCAGTTCCGGGGGCGCTCCCGCACCTGGGCTGGTGTGCGGTCTCATTGCTGATGAGCAAAGCGATGGGCGCGGGCGGATGGGCCGCTCCTGGTTCGCTACCAAAGATGGTTCCCTGCTTTTCTCAGTGCTTATTGCAGTGCCGGAAACCGTACGCGCGGAGCTGAGCTGGGTGACGTTCGCCGGGGCACTGGCGGCGCGCGCCGCCCTGGAAAAGCTCGGGGCAGACGTGGCGATTTCCTGGCCGAATGATATTGTCACCCGCCCGCGGGCCGCGAAACTGGCCGGCGTGCTGGGGGAAGTCGTGAGCACGGACGCGGCCGGGAATATCGGAATTGTCCTCGGGGTGGGAATCAACCTGGGGTTGCGCACCGAAGAACTCCCCACTCCCACCTCCGCGTCTCTTGCTACCGCCGGATTCCCGGTTCCCAGCCGCGATGAGGTAGCTGCCGTCTACGTGCGCGAACTCGGGGCGCGGCTGGCCGCCCTCGGTGCCGCCTGCGCAAGCGGGAGGGGCCCGGCGGCAGCTAGCGGCGCCGTCGTACCCGAAACGGAGGCGAGTGATGCCGGGGTGACCGGCACCGGGACTACCGCGGCGGAACGTTCCGGACTCTTAGCCGAACTCAATGCCACCTGCGACACCCTGCGCGAAGGAATCACCGTTAACCGCCCCCGCGATACTCCGGTGCGCGGGCGCGGGATGCGGGTTTTAGCCGACGGCGCACTCGTGGTCGCCACCCCTGGCGGTGAGGTGTGTATTTCCACCGGAGAAGTCTCGCTCCTGGGTCGGGTAACGCCCTCGGAAGGAAAATAGTGATGAAAAAAATTCTTGTTGCCAATCGCTCCGAAATCGCCGAGCGCGTTATTCGTACCGCCCACGATATGGGGATGAAAGCGGTGGCGGTTTATGCCGATGCGGATCGCGAAGCGCAGTTCGTGGAGGATGCCGATAGTGCCTACGCGCTGGAGGGCACCGCGTATGCCGATACCTATATGAATATCGAGAAAATCATCGCGATTGCCAAGCGTTCCCACGCGGACGCCGTGCATCCCGGCTACGGTTTTCTTTCCGAAGTTCCCGAATTCGCCACCGCTGTTATTGAAGCGGGGCTAACGTGGATCGGCCCGGCCCCCGCGGTACTCCATCGCCTCGGCGATAAAATCCAGGCACGCCGCCTGGCCGAATCGGTGGGCGTGGCTCCGGTGCCCGGTGTTTCCGATCCGGTGCAGGGGCGCGCCGGGGTGGATGAGTTCGTGGCCCGCTTCGGTTTCCCGATTGTCACCAAGAAGGCCGACGGCGGGGGCGGGCGCGGTATCACCATCCACAATGAAGCCGCTGACCTGGACCGCTTCTTCGCGGCCCACGGGGCGGATCTGGATTCCTATTTCGTTGAGCGTTTTATTCGCACCGCCCGCCATATTGAAACGCAGTCAGCCCGCGATTCCCACGGCAATTTCGCGGTGATTTCCACCCGCGATTGTTCGGCCCAGCGCCGCAACCAGAAACTCATTGAAGAAGCACCCGCTCCGCTGCTGCCCGGAAACGCGGAAGCGATCGTGACCGAGTGGTCGCGCCGGCTTTTCGAAGCGGTGGATTACGTTGGTTTGGGTACGTGTGAATTCCTGGTGGAACCCGATGGGCGGGTTAATTTCCTGGAAGTGAATCCGCGTCTCCAGGTCGAGCACACCGTTTCCGAAGAGGTGACGGGAATGGACCTGGTACGCGAACAGATTCTTATTGCATCCGGAGCGGAACTCTCTCAGGTTCCCGCCCCGCGCGCCCACTCTTTTGAATTCCGTATTACCTGCGAGGATCCGGCCACCGGCATGGTGCCCTCCACCGGAACTATTGAAAAAATCCGCTGGCCGCTGGGCCACGGGGTGCGTATCGAATCGGGAATTGAAGAAGGCGATATTGTGACCGCCGATTTCGATCCCATGCTCGCCAAGCTTGTGGTGACCGCCCCGGATCGGGAGCAGGCCATTGCCCGTTCGCGCCGCGCGCTCGCGGAATTGCAGATCACCGGGGTGGCCACCCCCTGCGCCATGTACCGCGATGTGCTGGCCATGGAGGATTTCGCCGGGCATATTCCTTCCACCCGCTGGCTGGAAGATACCGTGCTCCCTGCTTACGAAAATACGCAGGCCGTGGCTACCCCGGCGCCTGTTAAAGATGAAGAACCGCGCCATACTTTCGTTATTGAAGTAGATGGGCGGCGTATGCGTATGACCCTCCCGGCCGCGCTGATTGCCACCGGATCGCACGTGGCTCGCCGCACCCTGCAGCCGCGCCGTTCCCAGGCAGCTTCCCGCACCGCGATGCCGGCCCAGGACCTGACCGATCCGAGCGGGATGGTGAATTCTCCCATCCAGGCGATTGTGGTGCGCGTGGTGGTGGAACCGGGGGATAAGGTCCACGAAGGCGATCTGCTGGTCGTGCTCGAATCCATGAAGATGGAAAGTTATGTTTATTCGCCGCGCGATGGCGAAGTGACGGATGTGGAAGTGCGGGCCGGGGCCACCGTGGCAGCTTTCCAGCCCCTCGTGCGGGTGGTGGGTGCCGATGCCTAAAAACCAGCCCAACCCCTGCCCGAAAGTAGCGAAGGAGAATCATGTCGCTGACTGAATTACGTTCCGCCCACGAATGGCAAACCCTGGATCACAGCGCCCAGCAGGTGGACCGGGTGCGTTTCGCGGAGTATCAACATGACCTGGCCCGGCAGGCCGAGGAACACGCCGCAAAGCGCCAGCACTCCATGAGCAAAAAGACCGCCCGGGAACGCATCGCACTGCTGTGCGATGAGGGCAGCTTCACCGAAATCGGGCAGTTCGCCGGCGGGAACCTGGGTCGCGGCTTCCGGGGCGCCGCGGTGGTAACCGGAATTGGCCAGGTGGATGGCCAGCTCGTAGCGGTATACGCCCAGGACTTCTCCGTATCCGGGGGTACCCTGGGGGAGGCCGAGGGCGATAAAATCGTGGCCCTCATGGACAAAGCCCTCGAGCTGCGCATTCCCATGGTGTCCCTGCTTGATTCGGGTGGCGCCCGCATCCAGGACGGCGTCGTCGCCCTGTCCCAATACGGCCGCATCTTTAAGAAAACGATCGCGGCATCGGGCATTATCCCGCAACTTTCCGTCATTTTGGGACCTTGCGCGGGCGGTGCGGTGTACGGGCCGGCCCTCACCGATTTCATTATTATGACGCGCGATAACGCGCATATGTTCGTGACCGGACCGGACGTCGTCAAGGCGACCACCGGAGAAGAGGTCTCCTTCGACGACCTGGGCGGGGCCACCCTCCACAATTTCCAATCCGGGGTGGCCCACTACCTGGCCGCGAACGAGGACGATGCCCTCGATTACACCCGCACTCTCCTCACCTACCTGCCCGCGCATTGCGACGCGGAGCTGCCGCGCTGGGACTATGAGGAAACGGCCACGGATACCCAGTGCGCCCGGCACCTCTCCGATCTGGTGCCCGCCTCCACCAAGCAGCCCTACGATATGCTCGACGTCATCGCGAACCTCGTGGACTACGGGGAATTCGTGCAGGTCCAGGAGCATTTCTCCCGCTCCATCGTGGTGGGATTCGCGGCGCTGGCCGGGCAATCGGTGGGGATCGTGGCCAATCAGCCGCTCGTGGACGCCGGCACCCTGGACGTGGACGCCTCCGAAAAAGCCGGGCGTTTCGTGCAATTCTGCGATGCGTTCCACGTGCCCGTGATCACCCTCGTGGACGTGCCCGGCTATCGGCCCGGCACCGAACAGGAGCAGGCCGGGATTATTCGCCGCGGTGCGAAACTGATCTGGTCCTACGCGAATGCGACGACGCCCCTCGTCACCGTGGTGTTGCGTAAAGCCTACGGGGGCGCCTATATCGTGATGGGGTCGAAATCCCTGGGTGGGGACCTCAACTTCGCGTGGCCGGGTGCCGAAATTGCGGTGCTCGGTGCCGAGGGCGCGGTCGCTATTACAGGGCGACGGCGCCTGCGGGAAGCCGAACAAAACGGTGAGGATGTGGCCGCGGTGCGCCAGCAGCTCATCGAAGAGTACACCCGCGAGAATGTCAATCCTTTCCTCTCCGTGGAACGCGGGGAACTGGACGGCATTATCGCCCCCGAAGATACCCGGCGGGTGCTCATTGAGTCCCTGCGCATCCTCGCCACCAAAGACTGCTCGCATCCGGGCGAGCGCCGGCACGGGAATATTCCCATGTAACGGCCCGCCCCGAACCCAATTTCGATCTTTCCATTTTTCAAGAATTGCCTCGCGGGACCTCCCGCCTCTAGCAGAAAGAACACTATGACCAGCGTGTATGAATCCCTGACGGCCACCCCGCCGGCTTCCCCGTGGATCCTCCAATTCGCCGGCCAGGGCACCCCCTGGCGCGCCGAATTAGATGAGCTGCTCACCTCCGCGCGGCTGCGCGCCGACCTGACCGCGGTGGACGCGGCGGCCGAGGAAATCCTCGCCCCGGTGCTCCCCGAACTCACCGTGATTTCCGCCGGGCGCCTCGACCTGCTGGGCTTGCGCGGCCCCGCCAGCGCCGGGCGCGCCCCCCACACCTCGGTTCCCGGCATCCTGCTCAGCCAGTACGGGGCCTACCGTGACCTGGCCGTGCGCCCCACCGCCACCATCGGGCACTCCCAGGGCGTACTGGCCGCCGCCATGGTGGAATCCAGCGAACCGGCCAGCATTTTCGCCCTCGCCCGCCTCATCGGGGCGGCCGCCTCCAAGATCAGCGGCGAACTCGGGATTACCGCGAGCAAGGACGCCAGCCCCATGCTCTCGGTGCGGGGCGTGGGAGCCCCGTTGCTGCGCCGCCTGGCCGCCAAGGTCCCGGATGCGGATGTGGCCATTATTAACTCGCGGGAAGCCTGCGTGGTATCCGGGCGCCCGGCCGCCCTCACCGCGCTGGTGGCCCTCATCGAACGCGAAGCCGAACGGGAAGCGCGCGCCCGCGCCGATAAACTCACCGGTGGGGAAGCCCTCCACCCGGTGTGTGAATTCCTCAACGTGGGAGCCCCCTTCCACTCCCCGCTCCTCGAACCGGCCGTGGCCCTGGTGGACGCCTGGGCGGCTCGCTGCTCTCTCAACGTGGAACGCAGCGATGAACTGGCCCGCGCCGTGCTCACCGCCAGCCTGGACTGGACCGCGGAATTCGCCGCCGCCCTGGAAGAAGCCGGGCAGGGCGGCACCCCGGCCGGTTTCGTGGTGGACCTGGGCCCGGGCCCGAACCTCAAGACCATCGCCCTGGAAAACCTGGCCGGCACCGGAGTGAGCTACGTGGATGCTTCCACCGCCGCGGCCCGCGATGACCTGGTCACCGGGGTGGCGCGCGTGACCCGCACCCGTGACTGGTCTGAATACGCACCCCAACTGCGCCAGATCAAGGGCCATACCTACCTGGATACCGCTTTCTCGCGGCTGACCGGGCGTAGCCCGATTATGCTCGGCGGGATGACCCCGACCACCGTGGACGGGGAAATCGTGGCGGCCGCTGCTAACGCCGGGTACTGGACCGAGCTCGCCGGGGGCGGGCAGGTCTCCGAAGAAGTCCTGGCTGAGAACCTTTCCACCCTGCGTGAGCACTTGGAACCGGGCCGGGTGGCCCAGTTCAACACCATGTTCCTGGACCGCTACCTGTGGGATCTCCAATTCGGATCTCGCAGGCTCGTTTCCCGCCAGCGCGCTGCCGGGGCACCCCTGGACGGCGTGGTTATTAGCGCCGGCATTCCCGAGAAGGACGAAGCCCTCGAACTCATCGCGCGGCTGCGCGCCGAAGGCTTCCCCTATATTGCTTTCAAGCCCGGCACCGTGGCCCAGATCCGCCAGCTGGTAGAGATCGCCAAGGCCTGCCCGGGAGCCCCGCTTATCGCGCAGGTGGAAGACGGCCACGCCGGTGGGCACCACTCCTGGGAGAACCTGGAAGATCTGCTCATCGCGACGTACGGTCAGATGCGTGAGGCCGGCCTCATTATTACCGTGGGTGGCGGCTTGGGCATTCCCGAGCGGGCGTCGTCGTTCCTCACCGGAACCTGGGCGCAGGCTTACGGTATGCGGCCCATGCCCGTGGACGGCGTGTTCATCGGGACCGCGGCGATGGCCGCGAAGGAAGCGAAAACGAATCCGGACGTCAAGCAGCTTCTCGTTGATACGCCCGGTGTGAGCCCGGACGATAACGGTGGTTGGGTCGCGGCTGGATCCACCCGCGGTGGCATTTGCTCCACCCAGTCCTCCCTGCACGCCGATATTTACAACGTGGAAAACGCGGCCGCCCGTGCCGCGCGCCTCCTCGTGGAAGTGGACGGGGACGCCGAAGCGATTGCCGCGCGCCGCGATGAGATCATCACCGCGATCAACGCCACCGCCAAGCCCTACTTCGGGGATATCGCGCACATGACCTACGCCCAGGTGCTGCGCCGCTATGTGGAACTGACCGTTCCCTGGGCCGACGACACCACCCAAACCCGTTTCTGGGAAATGCTTCAGCGCTTTGAAGCGCGCCTGTGCGAAGCGGAAAGCGGGGAGGTACCCACGCTCTTCCCCACCCAGGCTGATGCCGCCGCCGATCCGCAGGCCGCGCTCGAGCGCTTCCTCGCTGCCTACCCGAGCGCGGAAGAACACACCGTGCTCGCCCAGGATGAGGCGTGGTTCGTGGCTCTGGCGTCCAAGTACCCCAAGCCGGTGCCTTTCGTACCGGTTATTAACGAGCAGGTGCTGCGTTTCTGGGGTTCGGATTCCCTGTGGCAATCCCGTAACCCGCGCTACACCGCGGACCAGGTGCGTATTATTCCCGGACCTACCTCGGTAGCGGCCATCACCAAGGTGGATGAGCCGATTGCCGAGATTCTGGGCCGCTACGAAGAAGATGCCGTGGTCCGGGTGAGTGCGAGCGGGGCGCAGGCCCAGCCGGCCTTCTCCCGCGCGGCACGCGACCGGGAAACCTTCCTGCGGGAAACTCCCTTCATCGTATGGCACGGCCACTTGGCCACCAACCCGGCCCACCTCATTCCGGAAGCGGAAATCCGCGATACTCCGGAGGGCCTGGAAATCTTCGTGCCTCTCGATACCCTCTGGGATGGTACCCAGGCCCACCAGCACGTGGTGCGGCATATGCGCATCCCGCTGCTGCTGCCCGAATCGGTGGCCACCGGCGGGCTGCCCGTGGTGGACGATGCCCGCCTAGAAGGCGCCATGCGCGAGGTCCTCGCCGCGATGTCCGGGGTGGGAACCACGACGCTGGGCGGCACTCCCATCACCGAGCAACCCGACATGATCGACGGCGTGGCCACCCTGACCTTCGCGGTCTCCCCGGAGATCAACACCCTGCACGCGGGGATTACCGCGCCAGCCGGGCGCACTCCGGCGGCCGTACCCTCCGCGCTCCTCGGTTCGTGCTGGCCCACTATCTATTCCGCGATGGGCTCGGGCGAAGCCGATGGTTACCCGATTATCGAAGGGCTGCTCTCCGGCGTGCACCTCGACCACCTCGAAAAGGTGAATGTGCCGGTGGAGGACATCCTGGAGGCCGGGCAGCTCACCGCGCGCTCCTGGGTGGCCTCCGTGGCCGAATCTTCCGCCGGCCGGGTGCTGACCATCCGCACGAATGTTTCGCGCGAAGATGGCACCGTGGTGCTGGAATTCCAGGAACGCTTCGCCATGCGCGGGCGCGCCACCACCACGGATCTGCCTTCGGAGCCGGCCGCCCGCGGGGGAGTGGACGCCGATATTATCGACACCCCGCGCTCGGTGCTGCGCAAGGTTACGGTACAGGCCCCCACCGATATGACGGCTTTTGCCATTGTGTCCGGTGACTTCAACCCGATTCACGTGTCCCGCAACGCTGCGCTAGTGGCGGGAATGGAGGCCCCGCTGGTGCACGGCATGTGGCTGTGCGCCGCCGCTCAGCACGCGGTTGCCGATCCGGTGCCCGGGCGTGCTCCCATGCACATCACCGGGTGGACCTACCGCATGTTCGGCATGGTTAACCTCGGTGACGCGGTGGATATCACCGTGGAGCGCGTGGGCCGGGTGCGCGGGGGCGGGCTTGCCCTCGATGTCACCGCCCGCTGCGGGGATACCGTGGTTTCCCAGGCATCCTGCACCGTGAGCGCCCCGCGTACCGCCTATGTTTACCCGGGGCAGGGGATCCAGGCCCGCGGCATGACCCTCGACGACCGGGCGGCCTCGGCTGCCGTACGCGAGGTGTGGGAACGTGCCGACCGGCATACCCGCTCCGCACTCGGGTTCTCCATCCTCGCCGTGGTGCGCGATAACCCGGTGGAGCTGCGGGTGCGCGATGAGATTTTCCGCCACCCGGAGGGTGTGCTCAACCTCACCCAATTCACCCAGGTGGCGCTCGCGACCGTGGCCTTCGCCCAAACCTCGCGGCTGCGTGAACAGGGTTCACTGGTAAGCGGTGCTTACTTCGCCGGGCATTCCCTGGGCGAATACAATGCCCTCTCCGCGTACTCGCAGGTCTTCAGCCTCGAGGACGTGCTGGAAATCGTGTACCGGCGCGGTACCACCATGCATCATCTCGTGGAACGCGATGAGCAGGGCCGCTCGAATTACCGCATGGGTGCCTTGCGTCCCAACCAATTTGGGGTGGGCGACGACGCCGTGCGCGACTACGTCGCGCAGGTAGCGGCCGCTTCCGGGGAATTCCTCGAGATCGTCAATTACAACCTGGCAGGCGCCCAGTACGCGGTGGCAGGTACCGTGGCGGGCCTGGAAGCCTTGGAAAAGGACGCCAACGAGCGGGCCCGGCAGGCCGGGGGTAAGCGCCCCTTCATGCTGGTTCCGGGTATTGATGTGCCTTTCCACTCCAGCGTGCTGCGCACCGGCGTGGCCGAATTCGGGGACACTCTGCGCGCCATCGTTCCTGCCGATATCAAGCTCGAAATTCTCGAAGGGCGCTACCTGCCGAATCTGGTGGCTCGCCCCTTCGAACTCACGGAAGACTTCTGCGATGCCATTCTTGAGGTGGTTCCCTCCCAGGTGGTGCGCGAGATTCGCGCCGACCTGCCCGCGCGCCTCACGCGCGACCGGGTAGGAACCGCTCGCGAGTTGCTTATCGAGCTACTGGCCTGGCAATTTGCCTCCCCGGTGCGCTGGATTGAAACCCAGGATTACCTCATTGAGGCCGGGGTGGAAGATATCGTGGAAATCGGCCTGGCCGCTTCGCCAACCCTGGCGAATATGGCCACCCGCACCCTCGCGCTGCCCAAGCACGCCCAGCGGCATGTGAGCGTATACAACGTGCAGCGCGATGCCAAGCGGGTTCTGCACGAGGACGTTGCCAGCGCTCCGGTTGCTGAAGAAGGATTCGCGGACGGCACTGCGGCCCCGGCCGCGAACACCGCTGCCGCGGCGAGCGAGGATACCGCTGCGACCTCGGCGCCGGAAGCCACGCCCTCCGCCCCTGCAACTCCGGAAACACCGGCTCCCGCAGCTGCGGCCGCGCCGGCTCCGGCAGCAACCGCGGCGCCGGCGGGCGATGGCCAGCCGGCCGCGGATCTACCCTTCCGAGCCGGGGATGCCCTGCGCGTTTTGCTGGCTTGGTCCACGAAGATCCGCCTGGATCAAATGGGCGATGCCGACTCGGTTGAAACCCTCACCAACGGGGTTTCTTCCAAGCGCAACCAGATCCTCATGGATATGACCGCTGAATTCGACCTGGCCTCCATGGACGGCGCCGCGGAAGCACCGCTGGCTACCCTGGTCTCCCAAGTGGATCAGGCCGCCCACTCCTACAAGCCTTTCGGCAGCGTGCTGCGCGAAGCTATCGCGGACCGCTTGCGCTCGCTCACCGGTGCGGCCGGCGCCAAGCCCGCCCGGGTCGCCCAGCGGGTGCAGGAGACCTGGCAGCTCGGCGAAGGCTGGGTGGCCCACGTGACCGCCACGATCCTTCTGGGTACTCGCGAAGGCAAGTCGGTACGCGGCGACGAATTGGCAACCCTCCCGCTGGCCCCCACCTCGGCCGCCCAGCTCGATGACCTCATCGACGCGGCGGTGCGGGCGGTCGGCGCGGCCCACGGTATCAACGTTGCCCTCCCGAGTACCGGGAGCGGTGCGGGCGGCGTCGTCGATTCCGCTGCCCTGGACGCATATGCCGAACGTATGGACGCGATCCTGGCCGGAACCGCGCGCGACCTGCTCGCGCGCCTCGGGCACAACGAGCGCCCAGAGGCGCCCGCGAGCACCGATGATCTGGCGCTGCGCGAAGCCATGAGCGCGGAACTGGGAAGCGGTTGGGAAGACTTCGTGACCCCGCGCTTCGATCCGGCCCAGGCCGTGCGCCTGTGCGATCGCTGGGCTACCGCCCGCGAGGACGTTGCCAAGATCGCCTTCGGGCATGAGGTAAGCGCCAATTTCACCGGGGTTGGGGAAGAAGTAGCCCGCCAGGCCGAATGGCAGGCGGCTCGCAATCCCGAGCTCGCGGCGCGTTTGACCAAGATCGCCCGTGCGGCCCGCGATACCACCCCCGGCATCTACACCGGGAAGGTCGCGGTGGTCACCGGTATGGCAGAAAACTCCATCGCGGGTGCGGTGGTGGCCGGGTTGCTGGCCGGCGGGGCGACCGTCGTCGCCACCTCCTCGCGTATCTCCACCGCGCGCCTGAACTTCGCCAAAAAGCTCTACCGCGAGAACGCCATCAACGGTGCTGAACTGTGGCTCATTCCCGCCAACCTCGCCTCCTTCCGCGACGTTGACGCGATCACCGCGTGGATCGGTGCCGAACAGCGCGAAACGGTGGGTGCCACCTCGAAGCTCATCAAGCCGGCGCTTATCCCGGATCTCCTGGTGCCCTTCGCGGCGCCGCGGGTGAGCGGCTACCTCAGCGATGCCGGCCCCGAAGCGGAAAACCAGGCCCGAGTGCTGCTGTGGAGCGTGGAACGCCTCATCGGCACCCTCGCGAGCCTCGGAACCGATGCCGCCATTGACCATCGCATGCACGTGATTCTGCCGGGCTCCCCGAATCGGGGATCCTTCGGTGGTGACGGCGCCTACGGCGAAGTCAAGGCCGCGCTGGATGCCGTGGTCAATAAATGGCGCGTGGAGCCCTGGGGGCAGCGCACCACCATCGCGCACGCGAAGATCGGGTGGGTGCGCGGCACCGGCCTCATGGGCGGGAATGATCCGCTGGTGGAAGCCGTGGAAGCCAAGGGCGTGCACACGTGGTCCACGGCGGAAGCCGGGCGCGAATTGCTCACTCTCTTTACGCCTGAATCTGTGGCGGCTGCGCGCACCGCGCCGGTTATTCACGATATGACCGGTGGCTTGGGTGATATTAACCTGCCCGAACTGGCCGCGAGCATCACGCCGCCCGCCCCCGCGCCGACGGCGGAAGCCGCGCCGAGCGTGCGAGCCCTGCCCAGTCCGGTGAGCATCCACCAGCCGACCATGGACCTGGGTGCTTTCGGGAAGGGCACGGCGAAGCCTGAGGACCTCGTGGTTATCGTGGGCTTGGGTGAAACCGGCCCCTGGGGTAGCTCGCGTACCCGGTGGGAAGCCGAATTGGGTATTCAAAGCGACGGCGATGTGGACCTCACCCCGGCCGGGGTGCTTGAGCTGGCCTGGATGATGGGCCTGCTTACCTGGTTTGATACCCCCAAGCCGGGCTGGTACACCCCCGAAGGGGAACTGGTGCCCGAAGAGGATATCTTCGAGCGCTATCGTGATGAGGTTGTGGCACGTTCCGGAATCCGCGCTTTTGTGGACGACGGGCCGCTGGCCGATATCGGAACCACCGATATCGCACCGGTCTACCTGGAGAAGGACGTGACCTTCACGGTGGGCAGCGAAGCGGAAGCTCGCGCCCACGCCGAAGCGGATCCGACCTTCACCAGCTTCTTCGAAGACGACGGCGAATGGCGGGTGACCCGCAAGGCCGGGGCACTGACCTATATGCCGCGCCGCACCACCCTCACCCGCCGCGTTGGCGGGCAGTTCCCCACCGATTTCGATCCGGCCAAGTGGGGGATTCCGGCATCGCTCGT
This sequence comes from Actinotignum stranguriae, assembly GCF_051265215.1. NCBI lineage: Bacteria > Bacillati > Actinomycetota > Actinomycetes > Actinomycetales > Actinomycetaceae > Actinotignum > Actinotignum stranguriae. The sequence goes on along the minus strand of NZ_JBOZCJ010000003.1, from coordinate 128,123 downwards.
GGAGGGCGCGGACCGGATGGCTATCTACAATCTCATGACGGCGGTGGATGCTTTCCTCTCGGCCGGGTTCTCTCCGGCAGAGCTGCTCGAATACGTCCATCCGGTGGATGTCTCCTCCACGCAGGGCACCGGCTTCGGTGGGATGACCTCCATGCGCCGCCTGTACGTGGATCGCTTCCTGGGTAAGGATTACCCGCAGGATATCCTCCAGGAAACCCTGCCGAATGTTATTGCCGCGCACACCATGCAGGCCTACGTGGGCGGGTACGGTTCCATGATTCACCCCATTGGCGCTTGCGCGACCGCAGCGGTGTCCGTGGAAGAGGGCGTGGATAAGATCGCCACCGGCAAGGCCCAGTTCGTGGTATCCGGTGCGATTGATGACGTGCAGGTGGAGTCCCTTATCGGTTTCGGTGATATGAATGCGACTGCGGATTCTGCCGCGATGGCGAAGAAGGGCATTAATCCGCGCTTCTTCTCCCGCGCTGGCGATCTGCGCCGCGGTGGCTTCGTGGAAGCGTGCGGTGGCGGCACGGTGCTGCTGGCTCGCGGAGACGTGGCCGCCCAGATGGGGCTGCCGGTCTACGGGGTGGTGGCCTACATCCGCTCCTTCGCGGACGGTATCCAAACCTCGATTCCCGCACCTGGCCTGGGAGCATTGGCCGCGGGCATGGGCGGAGAAAACTCCGTACTGGCCACGAACCTGCGCGAGCTCGGCGTGAGTGTGGACGACGTCGCCGTGCTTTCCAAGCACGATACGTCTACCAATGCGAATGATCCGAACGAAGCGGAACTCCATGACCGCCTCTTCACGGCGCTGGGGCGCAGCGAAGGCAATCCGCTCTACGTGGTTTCCCAGAAGACCCTGACCGGGCATTCCAAGGGCGGGGCGGCGCTCTTCCAGATGGCTGGCATCACCCAGATGTTTGCCACCGGGAAGATCCCCGGCAATAAGGCCCTGGACTGCTCCGATCCGGCCTTTGAGGAACGTAGTTACCTAGTGTGGCCGCGTGAAGTCCTCGAGGTGGGAGATATTAAGGCGGCCGTGCTGACCTCGCTCGGTTTCGGCCATGTCTCCGCGCTTATGATGCTCGTGCATCCGGCGGCGTTCGAGGCTGCTATCGCGCGCACCAACGGCGCTAAGGCAGCCCAGCTGTGGCGCGAGAGCGCTGATATGCGCCTGCTGGACGGCGCGCGCCACCTGGTTGCCGGAATGGTCGGCCACGCGCCGCTCTACACCGAAACCTCGGTGGACGAGCGCTTCGCCGGGGATCGCCACGAAGGCGAAGCTGCGCTGCTCCTTGATCCGCGCTATCGCCTGGTGAACGGAAAGTACCAGCTGCGCTAAACCCGAGCGGATCCATCCCATAAGAGCGGGGCGGGGTAGTTCATCACGAACCACTCCGCCCCGTTCTGTGTGTGCGTTGCTTGTGTCTCTGTGCGCGCTTGCTTCTTGGTGGCAGCGGATGTTTCAATACCGTGATGGTGAATCCTGATAGTGAGCCGCGGTATCGCATCGATATTGCAACAGCGCGGAAAATTGCGGTGACGGCGCAGATGCTTGCCCCGGAAGCTCGCAGCGCCGAGCCTTCTATCGCCGATGTTTTCCAGCACCTCGGCTGCGTCCAGATTGATTCGCTACAGGCCGTGCGCAGATCCCAAGAATTGGTTCTGCTCGCCGGCGCACTCGCAGCTCGGCCGCGCGGTGGGGTAGGGCTGGGAACGCAGCAGCCCGGTTAAAACTGCCTGTGAATGGTTGCTGAGCATTGGTGAACTCGCGGTGATCAGCCGAGACGAGAAGTGGCAAAGAATTTACTGCACGCCCGAGCAAGCGGGTTTGCCGGACGCTGAGGTCCTATAAGTCAAACCTCAGGAGTCACACCGGCATCTGCGGGGGCGCTAGGTGTTTTCAGAGCTGTACTTCGTATGTACGACATTCGCAGTACACCCCGGAAAACACATACCGGGCCCGGTCCACCGTGCGACACCGGGCCCGGTTCATGCAGTACTGGACTGGATCCGAGCTAACGGCATACCGTTATGAGCCCCCGTTTACCAGCCGTAATTATCCTTGGAGAAATCCACCGTGATCGCCCCGTCCTTCACTTCGAAGCGCAGGGTGCGGTTCACCCAGATATTGACCGGCCACTCCGATTCTTTCCAGGGATCCTTCTCGCTGTAGCGCTGCTTGTAATTAATAATAGCCTTGCCCTTGACCTTGGCGGTGCCCACGTATGCGCCATTCTCGTAGCGCAGGCTGGTGGCTTCCACCTCAACCTTGGGCTCTTCCTTCCACGAGCGTCGAATCTCCGTCACGGCTTGGAAAAGAGGATCGCTCATATTCAATTCGGGGCAGTCTTTCACCTCGAAGGTATCGGCGGGCATGCACGCCTCGTAGCGGGAATTGACCTGCTTTTGGATTTCCGCGGTTACCTCGGGGGTGAAGCTCGGTTCAATGGATGCCGAGGAACCCGGGCCAATAACCGGAACGGATACACTCTCCGTCTCCCCGAAACTCACGAAGGTATCACCGCCCTGGGCACCCACCGTGTAGGTCCCCGGGAAAGCGGGGAGTGAGTAGTACTCGCTGGCGCGCTCGCCCTTCGTGGCCAGGTCCACCGTGGTCGAAAGATCGACGTCGACCCCATTAATAGTCACGCGCGGCGTGGCGGAACGTAGCTCCACGGTCCCCAGTGGCGCATCGGTCACTTGCCATTCGGAGAAGAACAGGAATTTCTTGCCGCGCTCGCTGAGCGTCAGGTCAACCGGATATTTCTTCATATCGATGGTGAATTCGGCGTTCACGTGCACGGTATTTTTCCCGCCCGGCTGCGATTGTTTAAAGGCGGAGATTACCTCAAAATCGGTGGGCCGATTCGTGGCCTTGCTATAAATCTCATCGCTGAGGAATAGGCGCTCCCCGGAACGCACATTCGGGTCGTATACCTCGAGCGCTGCGCTAGCCTTCCCTTCCACAATCGCGGAGAGATATGCCTCGGCAGTTTTCTCTGGAGCGAATTTACTGGCCGCTACCTTAAAACTAATAACGCCTGCCACGACGAGCACGAGCAGAACCACCAGGCTGATCCACAATTTCTTATGTGATTTCTTCTGGTGTGGCACCGCGGGCATCGCAGTGGCCGGGTACATTCCTCCCTGCGCCCAAGGTCCTGCCGCGGGACTCGGCGCGGTGCCGTAGCCACTCGGAGGTGCGTAGCTCTGCGGCGGGGTGCCGTAGTCCGAGTGCGGCACATAACCGGGAGCGGGTGCGTAGTCAGGAGCCGGTATCGCATCCGGGGCAGCCCCGGCACTGGTCGCACTCGGAATCTCCTCGAGCATTCGCGGAAGTGCGATGCGGGTGGGCGCACCCGCATCAGCCTCGGTGGTGAGCCATGCTTCAGGCTCGCTTGGGGGCAGGGGCGACGGCGCCGCTGGCGCGGGCGAATCACCCGCCGGGGTCTCAGCAGAGAATGCGGCCTCAGGATCGGGCTGCGGGGGAGGCACCGGGACCGCGAGCGGATGCGCCGGAGTAGCCTCGGGCCGCGCTGCCGGCACCTCCTCGACGGGCGGAATCGTCCGGGTCAGCTCCGCTTCCTCAGGGCTCGGCGCGGAGGGCGGCGGAGGCGGAGGCGGGGGCACCGGCGTGGACGGTGGGAACTGGTCAGGTCCGTTAGTCATAGAAAGTCCTTCCTCACAGATGGAGTACGGTGACGTGGAAGGTGGAACTCGCGTGATGAGCCCCGCCGTCGTACCTGTAGAGTTTTTCATAAACTCCACGTATCCAGGGTAGCTGGGATACAGTTGCTACAGGAGAAAACTCCGTATATTAACCATAGAAACTATTAGTAGCTACACGGGTTTTCGTCCGCGTTGTCACGGAACGAAAATTCTATGGGAGAAAGTAGAACGGCTATGATGTACGATCCGCGCACGATGACCCTTGAAAACTTGGGAGACCCGCAGATTACCGCGCGGGATCTTGCCGATGTCGCGGCCCAGCGTCCCGACCTCTGGGATGCTATCGCGGTGCACCCGCAGTGCTATCCGGCACTGGTCTCCTGGATTCGCGAGCGCCAGGCCGAAGCTCAGGGCCAGCAGGCCCCGGCGCATGCCGCGCAGCCCCTCACTGCCGAACAGTGGCAAGCTCGTTTCCAGCTGGATAACGGGCGTGAACCCACGTTACGGGAATACCAGGAGGCCGTGGCGCAGGGCGCCGTGGCCGGGCCGGGTGTTCCCGATAATTCCGTGGGGGATATGAAAGAGGGCCTCAAGCAATTCGCCACCGGCGCCAAGGAATTTGTTAGTAACCGGGTGGCGCCGGCTGTCGCCCAGCAGGCCGGTGCGGTGCGCCAGAGCTTCGCGACTGCTTCCGCGGCGGGCGGCATTAACTGGCGCACGATTGTGCCGGCCGTGCTCATTGGTGCTCAGGTGCTTGCGATGCTCAGCGTATTCCTGCCTTTTGCTTCCAGCTTTGGGTTTTCTGTCAGCATGATGTCGGGCGATTCCGGAGTGGGTGCCACCGTTCTTTTCTGCTACTTCATCGCGGCTGTTTTCTCCACGCTTGCTCTTGTGATCAAGAAGAAATGGACGATGGCTACCGCCGGCGGGGTGGGTTTGCTTTTCGGAATTCTGCTGTTCATCGGGAGCATGGACGCACTGTCGAAGCTCTCCCATTTCTCTGAAGTTGCCAGCGTTGGTTTCGGCTTCATCCTCTTTATCCTCGCCACCATCGTGAATATTGCCTTCTCCATCTGGGCTATCGTACTGGTGGTCAAAAAGCAGCAATAACGAGGAAAGCTTGCGCATAGCAAGAAAAAGTAAAATCATAAAAGTGGGGCGGACAGTATTAAAATGTCCGCCCCACTTGTGTATGGGGAGCGCTAAATCATCTCTACTTCTTGGCGCCGCACCCGCGCCCCGCACAGGGCGTAGTAGGCCACGAAGCCGATGATGAGGGCCAGGATCACTCCAATATTGCCCGAACCGAGGGGTCCGTCCACCCCGCCAATGAGGGGGAGGAGGTAGCCCTGCCAATCATTGAAGGGCGCATCAGAGAAGCCGTTGACTACCAAACCCCAGCCGATCACACAGCACACCGCCAAGATGGCCAGGGAGGTCACGTTGTACTTGCCGTACCGGCCGGTGGGGGAGAAGAGTGCGGCGTCGTCGTAATCACGCTTACGCAAAGTAATATCCGCCATCATGATGCCGGTCCACGCGGCAAGCGGTACCCCCAAGGTAACCAGGAAGGACTGGAAGGGGCCGATAAACGTGGGCGAGAAGAAGGTGACGTATACGGTTCCCACGGTGAGAATGACACCGTCGATAAGGGAGGCGAGCGGCCGCGGAATCCGAATACCTAGGGTCAGGAGCGTGAGCCCTGAAGAATAAATACCGTTAATCGCGCCCGACAGCAGCGAAAGAATTGCGGTGAGGAGGAAGGGGAGAAGGAACCAGGTGGGCAGGATGGTGGCCAGCGCCCCGACCGGGTCAGAGCCGATGGCTTCGGAGAGGGCGTCATCTGAACCAGCCAGCATGAGGCCGAAACTAATGAGCACCACCGGGCCGAGGGAACCGCCCAGGGTATTCCAGAAAATAATGTGGCTTCCGCGCGCCTCCCGGCTCTGGTAGCGCGACCAATCCGCCGCGATATTCACCCAGCCCAGGCCCATGCCGGTGAGTACCATGACGAAAGCTCCGAGCATGGCCGCCACTGAGCCGGAAGAGTGGGAGAAGAGCGCGCCGGCGTCGAGATGCGGGAAAACTAAAATAATATAGATAATGGTGGTGATGCCGGTGATCCACGTGAGAACCGCCTGCATTTTCATAATAATGTGGTAGCCGGCCACCGCGCCCAAAACGATGAGGGTGGCAACAATTGCTGCCGCTACCACTTTGACCGTGGTGGAATCTTCCCCGGCCCACCCCAGCCGCGCGAGCACCGTATTGGTGGCCAGAACTGCGGTAATGGCCAGCGAAGTTTCCCAGCCGATGGAGGTCAGCCAGGAAATAATGCCCGGAATTTTTGCGCCGCTGACCCCGAAAGCTGCCCGGGACATGACCATCGTAGGCACCGAGCCGCGTTTGCCGCCCAGCGCGATGACCCCGCAAATAGCAAAGGAAAGAATCACGGCGATGACCGTGATAACCAGCGCCTGCGGGAAAGAAATACCAAATCCAAGCACCCACGCCCCGTAACTCATCCCAAAAACGGAGATATTCGAGGCGAACCACGGCAGGAAAAGATGCCGGGGTTTCGCGGTGCGCTCACTATCGTCGACTATTTCGATACCGGTTGTCTCTATCGATGCCATAGGTACTATCTTTCTCCAGCTCAGCGGCGAATGGAAGAGGGAAAGCGAAAGTCGGGAAGAGCAGACAAGAACCGGTGGTCTCGTTTACCATAAAAGGGAAAGTTACGTGTGAGCGAAAGTCACAGGGAACGACGGCGCCGCTTTGGTCTGGAGCTGGCCAAAGTGATACGTTACCGGGAAGGAGCACGCGGTGATCGCGGGAATTGGAACCGATACCGTCGCCATCGATGCCTTCGCTCAGCAGCTGGATCTACCCGGCTCCCGCTTCCGCAACGTTTTTACCGCGCGGGAAATGCGCTACGCGATTCGCCGGGCCCAACGCCACACCCGCACTGAGGCCGCCGGAGCTTTCGCCACCCCGGCCGCTGAAGATGCCGGCTTTGAAACTGTTATTCCGGCCGCGGAGCTCGCCCCCCACCTGGCGGCGCGGTGGGCGGCCAAAGAGGCCTTTATTAAAGCGTGGTCGGCAGCGTTGTACGGTTCCCAACCGGTACTACCCGAGGGACATTGGGACGCTATCGAAGTCACCAACGACCGCTGGGGGCGCCCGGCGATTATCCTCGGGGCGCCGATAGCCGGGGCGGTTCATAAAACCCTGGGGAGCGTGAATATTCACGTGTCGATGAGTCACGATGGGAACGTGGCTAGCGCCGTCGTTCTTATTGAATACCAGAACAATAATGCGGCGCACCGGGCCGCACCCACCCGGTAAACCGCGCCCTAAACCGCACTACACCCCGAACCGGCCGCCGCTACACCCCGAACCGGCCGGAAATAGACCCGTGGCTCACGCTCTGAGAAGCGGTAGCGCACTACCGTTGGCGTACACTACCGTGTGCCGGTACGAACGAAGCACTGAGGCGGTGGCGCGGCCACCGCGGGGAGCGGGCCCGCCCACAGGGGCGCCGCGATGAAGGAGCTGAGATAACGTGGCACCAGAGCACGCTGGACAACCTGGGCGAGCTACGCAAGCTGGGCAGGCTGAGCGATCCGAGCAGCCGCAACAATCCGCCGAGCCGCAGCTGCAGCGCGGCCTGCACGCCCGCCACCTCACCATGATCGCGGTGGGCGGGGCGATTGGCACCGGGCTTTTCGTGGCCTCGGGAGAAACAATCAGTCAGGCCGGCCCGGGCGGAGCGCTGGTGGCCTACGGGCTTATCGGCATGATGGTCTACCTCCTCATGCAATCCTTGGGGGAAATGGCGGCCTACCTGCCGGTGGCCGGCTCCTTCGAAGAATACGGACGGCGTTTCGTTTCGCCTTCTTTCGGTTTCGCTACCGGCTGGAACTACTGGTACAACTGGGCGATCACCGTGGCCGCCGAGCTGTCCGCCGCGGCGCTCGTCATGAAGTACTGGTATCCGGATACGCCCGGCTGGGTGTGGTCCGCGGTCTTTTTGGCCCTCCTCATTTTGCTCAACGCGCTTTCGGTGCGCACCTACGGCGAAGGTGAATTCTGGTTCGCTCTCATCAAAGTGGTGACGGTTCTCGCCTTTATTGCGGTGGGGCTCCTCATGATCGTCGGTGTTTTCGGTGCCAGCCCGGGACTGGTTCATTGGACGGAAGGTGAGGCACCGTTCGTCAATGGCGGCGCGGGAATCCTCGCGGTCTTCATGGTGGCCGGTTTCTCCTTCCAGGGCACTGAAATGGTGGGGATCGCCGCGGGGGAGGCCCGCGACCCCGCCACCACCGTCCCGCGCGCCACTCGCACAATTTTCTGGCGCATCCTCATCTTCTACATCGGCGCCATCGTGGTGGTGGGCACCCTGGTGGCCTACAGCGATCCGAACCTGCTGCGCACCGATATTTCCGATATTGCGGTCTCGCCTTTCACTCTGGTGTTTGAGCGCGCCGGGGTAGCTTTCGCGGCCGCCGTCATGAACGCCGTTATTCTCACCGCGGTGCTCTCCGCTGGTAATTCCGGACTTTATGTGTCCACCCGCATGCTTTTCGCCCTCGCCGAGCAGGGCAGCGCCCCGAAATTCCTGGCGCGCCTGACCCGCCGCGGCGTCCCGCTCAACGCCATGATCATCACGATTCTGGTGGCCACCGCCTGCTTCATCTCCTCCTTTATGGGCGATGGCAAAGCCTACGCCTGGCTCGTCAATGCTTCCGGACTGGCCGGTTTTATCACGTGGATGGGTATCGCGTGGAGCCATTACAATTTCCGGCGCGCTTTTATCGCTCAGGGCCGTAGCCTTGACGAACTCCCCTTCAAGGCGCGGTTCTACCCGGCCGGTCCCATCGTGGCGCTGGTGATGTGCGCGGTGGTCATCGTGGGGCAGAGCTACCTCATTATTACCTCCGGCGGTGGCGCCCTCGATCTGCTCTCTTCCTATATCGGATTGCCGTTGTTCTTTGGCCTGTGGTGGGGCCACAAACTCATCACGAAGAGCCCCGCCGCGGATCTCTCCCGCGCAGACCTGAGCGCCCCCAAGATTTCCTGAGCGGCGCGTTGTTCCGTGCGGCGCGGTGTTTCTGCGCGGAGCGGCTGCATTTTCTACGAGCCTGTGTACGACGACGCCGCAACGGCCCGCGTGGTCCGGAAAGCTGCGCCACAATTTTTGTGTCGTAACCCCGCGGTAGACTGTCGACCTAACAGCGAAGGTGTGGAGGAGAGACATGAGTACACCACTGGATGAACCTTTAGCCGTGGCGGACCCGGAAGTTGCCGCGATTCTCACCGGGGAATTGCGCCGCCAGCAAGAAGGCTTGGAAATGATCGCTTCGGAAAACTTTGTTTCCCGCGCGGTTTTGCAAGCTCAAGGCTCTGTTCTCACCAATAAGTACGCGGAAGGTTATCCCGGGCGGCGCTATTACGGGGGCTGCGAATGGGTGGATAAGGCCGAAACCCTCGCCATAGAGCGGGCAAAAAGCCTCTTCGGGGCGGATTACGCGAACGTGCAACCGCATTCGGGTGCCTCAGCGAATGCCGCTGTCTACCACGCGATGGTGAAACCGGGGGCGAAAGTACTGGGTATGGCCCTTGATCAGGGCGGGCATCTTACCCACGGCATGAAACTTAATTTCTCCGGGCGCAATTACGATGTGGCTGCCTACCACGTCAACCCGGAAACCTATCTTCTCGATATGGATGAGGTGCGTGAAACCGCCCTGCGCGAACGCCCCGCCATGATTATCGCCGGGTGGTCCGCCTATCCGCGGCATGTGGATTTCGCGGCCTTCCGTTCCATTGCCGATGAAGTCGGTGCCGTGTTGTGGACTGATATGGCCCATTTCGCCGGCCTGGTAGCCGCCGGGCTGCACCCCAACCCCCTCCCGTACTCGGATGTGGTCACCACCACCATCCATAAAACCCTAGGTGGGCCTCGCTCGGGGATGATCCTTTCCGCGCGCGGGGAGGAATACGGCAAGAAGCTTAATTCCGCGGTATTCCCGGGCAACCAGGGAGGCCCGCTCATGCACGTGGTCGCCGCGAAAGCGGTGGCTCTCGGGTACGCGGCCACGGCAGAATTCCGCGAGCGCCAACTCCGCACCCTGGAAGGGGCCCAGATTCTGGCCGCGCGGCTCACGGAAGCTGATGTGGCTCAGGCCGGAATCTCGATTATTTCCGGGGGCACGGATGTCCACCTGGTCCTTGTGGATCTGCGCAATGCCGCGATCAACGGTCGGGAAGGGGAGGACCTGCTCGGTAGTATCGGTATTACCGTCAACCGCAACGGGGTTCCCTATGACCCCCGCCCGCCGTTCGTCACCTCCGGGCTGCGCATCGGCACCCCGGCGCTGGCCACCCGCGGCTTCGGCCCGGAAGAATTCACGGAAGTTGCCGATATTATCGCCCGCGCCCTCATCGGGGGCCACGCGGCACCGGTCGAAGAACTGCGCACTCGGGTACGCGCGCTCACGGACCGCTTCCCGCTCTACGCTGGTCTGGACCAGGTTGGCGCCACCCGGAGCGGGGAAGGTCAGTAATGGCAGCACAACTTCTGGACGGGCGCGCCGTCGCCGCCACTATCAAAGATGAACTGCGGGTGCGGGTGGATGCCCTGCGCGCCCGCGGCTACACTCCCGGGCTCGGAACGGTGCTGGTGGGCGATGATCCGGCGTCCGCGGCGTATGTACGCGGTAAGCACCGTGATTGCGCGGAGGTAGGTATCGCTTCTCTGCAAGTAGAGCTGCCGGCTAGCGCGAGCGCGGCAGAAGTTGCCGCTGCGCTGCATGAGCTCAATGCCAACCCGGCCTGCACCGGATATATTCTCCAACTCCCGCTTCCCGCCGGGATGCCCGAATCCCGCCTCATCGAAGCAATCGCTCCGGATAAGGATGCTGATGGCCTTCACCCGGTTAACCTCGGGCGTCTGGTGGCAGGCGTGAGCGGGCAGCTCACCTCCCCGCTGCCCTGCACCCCGGCCGGCATAGTGGAGCTGATCGAACGCCACGGGCTCAATCTTGCGGGAAAACACGTAGTGGTCCTCGGGCGCGGCATCACGGTGGGGCGAACCATTGGCCTTCTCCTTACCCGGAAGAACATTAACGCCACCGTGACGCTCTGCCATACCGGCACTCCGAATATTCCCGAGCTATGCCGGCACGCGGATGTCATTATCGCCGCGGTAGGCCAGGCTGGTTTCGTTCGTTCGGAATGGGTGGCGCCCGGCGCCGTTGTTGTTGATGTGGGGGTAACCCGGGAGCGCACCGCGGAAGGCACATGGCGCACCCTTGGGGATGTAGACCCGGGCGTGCGTGAACACTCAGCCTGGATATCACCGAATCCTGGCGGGGTCGGCCCGATGACTCGGGTGATGCTGCTCAGCAACGTTGTCGATATGGCTGAACGCTACCTGGCGGAACAACACGGCACGGCTGGTGAATACGCGGCGGTCCCGTGTGCCGCAGAACAGCAGATCCCAGCAGGATCGCCCGCGGCAGCACATATCCTCCCGGAGCATTCCGGGACTGGACACGAAAGGGAATGATATGCGGATCAGCACAGTCAACGTCAACGGGATTCGCGCGGCGGCGCGAAAAGGAATCGCGGCGTGGTTGGAGGCTACCGCGGCGGATATCGTCCTGCTCCAAGAAGTGCGTGCCCCCGCGGATATCACCGCAGAAATTTTCGCGGGCACCGGTTATCAGGTCTACACGGCTGTTTCCGAACTCAAAGGCCGGGCCGGAGTCGCGGTAGCAGTACGCGAAGGCATTGGCGTAGGTGAAGTTCGGGATCACCTGGGCGTGGGAGCTGATGGGGAACCTGTTGGCTTTGAAGCCCCGGTGGATAGCGGGCGCTGGCTTGAAGTGGAACTCCCGGATCTCCAGCTGCGGGTGGTGAGCGCCTACCTGCATTCGGGAGTGGCGGATAATCCGGAAAAAATGGCGGCAAAATACGCGCACCTCGAGCGGGTGAGTGCCCGCCTAGCACAATTCGACCCGGCCGCACGCACCCTAGTTGCCGGGGACTTCAATATCGTTCACACCGAAGCTGATATTGAGAACTGGAAGTCCAACCACAATCGCACCTCCGGGGTGCTTGACGATGAAATCGCCTACCTGGATCGGTGGTTCGGTGGCCCCTGGGTGGATGTGCAACGCGCATTGCTAGAACGCAGCGGGCATGAGGGCAAAGGCCCCTACACCTGGTGGAGCCAGCGCGGCAAAGCTTTTGACAACAACGTGGGTTGGCGCATCGATTACCATATGGCCAGCCCGGCACTTGCCGCCACCGCGCAAGCCTTTACTGTCGGGCGAGCATCCTCCTACGCGGAGCGCTGGTCCGACCATGCCCCGCTCACGGTGGACTACCAGCTCTAGGCGTACTATTCAGGACCGTTGAGGAATCAAAACGTCTGTTTTTGTCGTAGGCCTCACGTACGATGGCTATGTGACAAAGCGGAATTCAATGATGGACGGTGTCTCTCAAGCTCTCGGCGTGGACCGGCAGGGGCGGCAAGCCGCTCGGCGCGGTGCACCCAGCGGAGCACAAGGGGCGGAAAGCGGGATAGCCGGCGTCGTTCGCAAAGGAAAAGCCCTGGCCGAATGGGCGCAAGGCACGCGTATTATGCGGGGCTTGGGTCGCTACGGAAAGGCCCGTGGGGGTCTGCTCGCCGGTGGAATCGCCTATTCGGCGCTTTTCGCCATCACCGCGGCTCTCACCATAACCTGGACCGTTTTTATGGCTACTCTCGGAAGAAACGCGCAGCTGCGGGAAACCGTGGTGGATGGCGTCAATGCGGCCCTCCCCGGTATTCTCCAAGATTCCTCCGGGGAAGGCCTCATCAATCCCGATGACCTCATCCTCTCGGGAACCTCCGTGGTGGCTACCATCATCGCTGGCGCGGTGCTGCTGTGGACGGCCATGTCCATTATGGCCGGGCTCTCCACTGCCATCGGTGCCATGTTCGGGGTGAATCAACGAACCGAAAATGGGGTGGTGAGCATCTTCTTCCGCCTTGCCGGATTCGTGGTGCTCGCCCTGGGGATCCTTACCTCCGCGATCATCGGTTCCCTCGTTGGCTCGGTGGGAACCATGCTCCTTACCCATGTTGGAATGGACGGGGCCTTCGTGCAATTCGGAACCAAAATCGCGGTCTTCCTGCTCGCGGCCACCGTGGACGCGCTCGTCATCATGTTCATTATTCGCTTCACCTCCGGGATCCGGGTGCCCCGCCGTGATTTCATCACGGGGGCGGCCCTCGGTGCGTTCCTCCTCTCCATCATTCGGGTGGTGGGGACCTCCGCGGTATCCAGCGTGTCCGGAAACCCGCTCCTCGCGCCCTTCGCCGCTATTGCCACCCTGCTGCTGTGGCTCAACCTCGCTTCGCGTATTGTGCTCATGGTCTCCGCGTATATGGCGAACCCGCCAAGGGCTTACGTAGCGCAGGATCCGGAAGAATTGCGGGGTACCACCACGCCCAATTACGTCACCCTCTCCGTTCCGGAAACACTCACGTGGCCCCATGATCCCATCACCGGTTCCCTCCTGCCCGAACCGAATAATGCCACCGGCGAGGAGGAAGAAGAGCTCCCCGAATGGGGAGGCCTGGCCGGTAACCTGGCCCGCCGCCGGGCCGAAAAGCTAGAATCAAAGGCGCGTGAGGCACAGCTTAAAGCTGAGGAAGCTCGCGCACACTACGTGAGCGGACAACGCGAACTTGCGCGCTCGCAGCGAAAGGATAGCTAGGCGTGACATTCCATGCGATTATTCCCGCCGGGGGAGCCGGTTCGCGGCTGTGGCCACTCTCGCGGGCCAGCCACCCGAAGTTCCTGGTTGATTTCGGTTCGGGGCACACCATGATTCACGATACGGTGACCAGGCTTGCCCCGCTGGCGTCCAGTATTTACACCGTGACGGGCACCGCACATGCCGCGGCTGTGCGCGATCAACTGGCTGGTATTACGACGCCCCTTCACTATGTGGTTGAGCCGAGTCCGCGTGGCACTATGGCCGCTATCGGTATTGCCGCGGCGCTCGCCCATCGCGCAGATCCGGATGCTCTGATTGGTTCCTTCGCGGCCGATCACCGTATTTCCGATACCGCGGCGTTCACCGCGGCCGTGCGCAAGGCGCTGGAGGCTGCCTCCCGAGGTTATCTTGTTACCCTCGGGATTACTCCAACCGGACCGGCCACCGGATTTGGCTATATCCGTGCGGGCGCGGCACTTCCCGGTCAATCTCCGGCCGGCGGATCGCCCGCTAGCAGAGAGAACACGGAGAACGCCGGTGGACCGCTGGAGAGCACCGCCGCCTTGCAGGTAGAACAATTCGTAGAAAAACCGGATGCGGAAACCGCCGCGCGCTATCTCGCGCAGGGCGGCTACTATTGGAACGCCGGGATTTTCGTGGCGCGGGCGGCCACGCTTATGGATATGCTCACCGAATACCGCCCTGATATCGCCGCACCGCTGCGCCAGCTTGCTCAATTGTGGGATCTGGACTCGGTCCGGCAAAATCCGCAGGTAGAAGAAATATGGGCGTCCATCCCGAAGGAAGTCATTGACAGGGCGGTAGCGGAACCGGCAGCTGCTGCGGGCCGGGTTGCCGTGGTACCAGCAGATATGGGCTGGTCCGATGTGGGAGATTACGATTCCCTCGCTGAAGGTATCCCTGCGGGGGAGCTCACCACCCAACGCGCCCCGGGAAGCACGGGGGCCCCGGTGCTCGCCGTTGACGCGCCGGATTCTCTGGTGTACAGCTCGACGAAGCCCGTTGTTGTGGTGGGAGTACCGGGCGCCGTCGTTATCGATACCGGAAGTGCCCTGCTAGTAACCACCCGCGATAAAGCTCAGGATGTCAAAAAAGCCGTTGACGGCCTGGACGCGGCCGGGCTGGCCGAGCTCAGGTAGTTTTCCGCTCCGCGTAGCGAAGTGGAAGGCGCGTAGGTAGCGAAGGACAATAGAAACCATGAATACACGCGACTATCGGCGCGGGGCACAAACCCGGCGCGGTGCCCAGATCCCGCCCATCACCGCGGATACCAAGCTGCTGTCCAACCGGAGCAACGGGGACTGGACCCTCAGCGACCCGTGGCGAGTGCTGCGCATCCAATCCGAATTCGTGGAAGGATTCGGGGCGCTCGCCCACGTACCACCCTGCGTCTCGATTTTCGGTTCGGCGCGCATCGGGCGCGAATCCCGTTACTACCGGGTGGCCGAAGAAACCGCCGATATTCTCAGCCAGCAAGGCTTCGGGATTATTACCGGTGGCGGCCCGGGGATTATGGAAGCCGCCAATAAAGGCGCGGCGGCGAATGACGGTCTCTCCATCGGCCTGGGAATTGAACTCCCGCACGAACAGGGCCTCAACGAGTACGTCAATCTCGGCATTGAATTCCGGTATTTCTTCGTGCGCAAAACAATGTTTCTCAAGTATTCTCAAGGTTTCGTGGTGCTCCCCGGTGGTTTTGGTACCCTCGATGAACTCTTCGAAGCCCTCACCCTGGTACAAACAGGTAAAGTCGCCGGTTTCCCGGTGGTGCTGGTGGGTAGCGATTTCTGGGGCGGTCTCGTGGAATGGATCCGCGGGCGCCTGGTGAGCGAAGGTATGATTTCGCCCGCAGATCCGAATATTTTCACCGTGGTGGATACCGCCCATGAGGCTGTCGATGCTCTTATCGCAGGTCAGAGGTCCCTTACTGCGGAACAAGCCACGCGACAAGCTCGCCGCGAACAGGTGGCGGACTTCTAGTAGAATTAGGGGTGACGTTAGTCGCATAGTTGCGGCGAACAGGAAGGAAACCACTATGGCAGCTATGAAGCCACGCACGGGTGATGGACCGCTGGAAGTCGAACGTGAAGCGCGCGGAATCGTGGTCCGCATCCCAGTGGATGGCGGCGGACGCCTCGTCCTGGAACTCAACGATGAAGAATGCGTGAGCCTTAAAGAAGCTCTCGCAAGTGTGGAGAAGTAACCACCACCGAAGTATCTGCATCGACTACCTATCCGGGGGCCGGCCGGCAGGCGCGGCCCCCGGATACATGCATGCTTATAACCGGAGCATCCTGGTGAAAGGGTGAGTGGCTAACTAGTCAGCCACCGGTACCAGATAAAACTCCTTTTAAACGAAGAATGGCCCGGTTAGCGCAGCCGGCAGACTAGTACTCCATCGCCCAGAGGCACCAAGCTAGTATCGAGTTCTTCGGCTTGCATAAGTGCTTTAATGAGATGGCGAATGGCCACCACGGGTTCTTCGCGGCGCGCCGGGTCAGCGACCTTACCGCCCTGGAGGGCGCCAGCCACTACCAATAGGCCCCCGGGTCGCAAAATCCGCAAAGCTTCTTCACAGTCACCGGCCGCCTCGAGGGGATCGCCGTCGACAAGCACCATATCGTAGGAGTGGGCCGCTAGTCGCGGCAAAATATCAGCACTGCGCCCGTTAATAATGCGCACTTTTCCAGGGCGGGCCCCGGCTCGAGCGAAGAGGGAACGTGCCACATGCTGGGCTTCGGACTCCACGTCAATCGTGGTGAGGTGAATATCCCCGGCACGCAGCAGGTAGAGGCCGGAAACTCCACTGCCCGTTCCGATTTCGACCGCGTTATTGACTTTCGCGCAGGCAGCCAGGACCGTGAGGAAGTTCCCGCAGGCTGGGCTCACGCACCGGATAGAGAATTCAGCGGCGGTGGCGCGGGCCGCCCGGGTAATATCCCCTTCGATAACGGCATCTTCAGCGTATGTCCACGCCAGGGTCCGATCGGACATAAGCCTCCTCCATAACAGGGATCGTGCGCAGCAATGTTTCTATCATAGTGCGCTGTGCCATTACGCGGGGCATGCGCGCCGCGGCAGCTCTTGGATACGTGCCGCTAGGGCTCGCAAAATATCGCGCGCGGGGGAGTCCACCATATCGAGGACGAATGGTGTTCCGGCATCGCAGCCCTCCCGCAGTGCCGGCTCCAGCGGAATTTGGGCGAGAAGTTCGACCGGGTACCCGAGCGTTGCGCTGAGATTCGTGGCGACGAGCTGTCCACCGCCGGAACCAAAAATTGTATTTTTTGTTCCGTCCGGTAGTTCCAGGTAGGACATATTTTCGACGACGCCGATAACTGTCTGCTCCGTTTGTTTAGAAACTGCACCGGCTCGTTCAGCCACGTCCGCGGCAGCCGTTTGCGGCGTCGTCACAACGAGGATATCCGCGCGCGGTAGCATCTGCGCCAATGAAATAGCGACGTCGCCCGTCCCGGGCGGCAAATCGAGGAAAACATAATCAAGATCCCCCCAGTACACGTCCGCGAAGAATTGTTCGAGGGCTTTATGAAGCATAGGGCCGCGCCAGACCACCGGGGTATTACCCGGCACAAACATACCGATGGACATGACTTTCACGCCGTGTGCGACCGGGGGAATGATCATGCCGTTGAGCTGCTGAGCGGGAGTGTCCACTCCCATCATCCCGGGGATAGAAAAACCGTAAATATCGGCATCGATGAGGCCCACGCGCTGTCCGGTGGCGGCCAGTGCAACCGCGAGGTTCGCGGCTATTGAGGATTTGCCTACCCCGCCTTTCCCGGAGGCCACCGCGATAACGCGGGTGGGGGAATCGGGGCGCGCAAAAGAAATCTCCCTTGTGGTGCGCCCGCCGCGCAGCTTTTGCTGCAGGTGTTGCACCTGGAGTGGAGTCATGGCACCCATGGTGATGGCAACGGTGCTGACGCCGGCAAGTGCGGCGATGGCCTCGCGTACCTCCCGTTCGATCACGTCTTGGCGCGGGCAGTGCACGGTGGTGAGAAGCACCGTCAGGGTGACGGCGCCCTCCGGGCTCACCCGCAGCCCGTGAATCATATCCAGTTCGGTAATCGGGTGGCGTAATTCCGGGTCGATAACCCCGGAGAGGGCCTCCAGAACCCGATCCTTGGTGAGGGGAGGGGCCGCGGGTGAGCGCGGCACCGAATCGGAAACAGGATCACTCGTGGGCACCGGGCTCCTCCCTAGGGCGGTCAAGGTCGAGTGCGGCGCGGGCGTGGTCATCTCCCGGATCAACGGGAACATCGCGTGCTTCGCGCTGGGCCTTGACCGCATCGAGTTCTTCTTGCAATTCACGGATGCGTTCTTCGCGTTCGGCGGCGCGATCAATATTGCGGTCATCAAGCTCGTGGAGTAAATCGCGCAATTCCGAACGCACAAAGTCACGGGTGGCCATATCGCCAACCGCATCGCGCAAGCCGGCAATTTCACGCATGAGGTATTCGGTATCTGCCAGGTTACGATCAGCGCGCTGGCGGTCCTGTTCGGCGCTCACCTTGTCTCGGGCATCCTGGCGGTTCTGGGCCAGCAGGATGAGGGGCGAGGCATAAGAGGCCTGTAAGGAGAGCATGAGCGTAAGCGCTGTGAAACCGAATTCGGCTGAATCGAATTGCCATTTTTCGGGGGCCATGGTGTTCCACGCCAGCCACGCCACCACGAAAATAGTCAGGTAAACCAGGAAACTTGCGGTGCCTTGGAAACGGGCAATGCTTTCCGCGGCGCGCCCGGCAGCTTCCGGATCTTTGCGCCGGCGGCGCCGAAACAAGCGGCTGCGCCGTTCGAGCGGTTCATTGAAATCATTAGCCACGGTTCACCTCGTTCGTCGTGGATGCGGCGGGGGAGTCTACGGGCCTTTCCTCAGTATCAGCGCCCTCCCAGGAATCATCCATATCACGCCAATCCTCGGGGAGGAGATGGTCGAGCACGTCGTCAACGGAGACTGCCCCGAGGAGGAGTCCCTGATCCACCACCGGGACCGCGGTGAGGTTATAAGTTGCCAATTCGCGGGTGACCGAACCGATGGGGGCTTCCGGATCCACGCCTTCGGTATTCCGATCCAGAATAGAACCGAGCATCGTGGTGGGAGGTTCGCGCAGCGCCCGCTGGATATGTACCGCACCTAAATACCGCCCCGTGGGGGTTTCCAAAGGCGGGCGGCACACAAAAGCCACCGCGGCCAGCGCCGGGGGAATATCCGGGCGGGATGCCGCGGCCAGGGCCTGCGCCACCGTGTCATCCGGACCGAGGATCACCGGGTTGGGGGTCATGAGACCACCGGCGGTGCGCTCATCATAAGTGAGGAGGCGGCGCACATCCTGCGCTTCGCCTTCACTCATGGAGTCGAGGAGGATCGCTGCTGTTTCCGAAGGCAGATCGGCCATGAGGTCGGCCGCGTCGTCGGGCTGCATCACGTCCAAAACGTCACCGGCACGTTCCACATCCAAACCTGCCAGCACCGTCACGCGGTCCTCATCACCGAGTTCTTCCAAGACGTCCGCGAGCTTTTCATCCGTGAGCTCGCGGGCGACCGATTGCATACGCTCTTCAGGTAAATCACGCAAAATTTCCGCGATATCCCAAGGCTTGAGATCCACCAGCTGGGAGACGATGGAAGCGGCACCCTGGGTGTGGCTCGCCGTGGAGAGACCAGCCACCTCACTCACCTTGAGGATTTCAGAATGGCGGGAATTCGTGCCGATTCCACGCACATACACCTGGGTGAGGCCCCATTCGCGCCCGCGCAGCGGCTCAATGGCCGCATCCACGACGCTCATACGGGTGCCGGTTTCCCGGACCACCACCTCGCGGTCAATGAGCTGAGCCATGACGAGTGTTTCCGAACTGCGTTGCTGGAAGCGCCGCATATTGAGCACACCCGTAATGATGACCTGGCCGTTCGCGATGGAGGTGACGCGAGTAATGGGCAGAAAGACCCGGCGCCGCCCCACCACATCAATGGTGAGCCCGACCGCGGAAGGTACCCCTTTGACGCGGAACACCACGACAACATCATGGACGGTACCCACCTGGTCGCCAATGGGATCGTAGACGGGGGTACCGGCCAGCCGCCCAATAAAAACGCGAGAATTTTGCGAGGTTTTCATCAGCGCTGCACCCGCGTGAACCATTCTTCGATATCGGCAATGGTCCGCGGTATATCTTCCGAGAGGCGCTCGGCGCCGTTTTCCGTGATGAGAATGTCATCTTCGATGCGCACCCCGATACCGCGGAAACGCTCGGGAACCTTGAGATCATCTTCGCGGAAGTAGAGGCCGGGTTCGATTGTGAAGACCATCCCCGGTTTCAGTTCCGCATCCAGGTACATATCCCGGCGGGCGGCCGCGCAATCATGCACATCCAAGCCGAGGTGATGGGAGGTGCCGTGCGGCATCCAACGCCGATGGTACTGGCCTTCGGGAGACAGGGACTGGGCTGCGGTGCCCGGAAGCATACCCCACTTTTCTAGGTAGCTAGCGATAACCTCCATGGCGGCGGCATGCACATCCTTGAATTTCACACCGGGAGTACCTGCCACTTCCAAGGCTCGTTCAGCGGCCTCGAGCACAGCGTTATAGACCTCCGCCTGGTTTGCCGTGAAGGTGCCGCTGACCGGGAGGGTGCGGGTGATATCTGCGGTGTAGAGAGAATCGAGTTCCACCCCGGCATCCACGAGGATAAGATCGCCATCGCGAACTTCGCCGTCATTTGTCATCCAATGAAGGGTATTGGCATGGTTACCGGAGGCCGCGATGGTGTCATATCCCAGGCCGTTACCTTCTTCGCGGGCGCGTGCAAAGAATGCACCTTCCACCACGCGCTCCCCGCGATGGTGGGCAACCGCGCGGGGCAGGCTGCGAATAATCTCATCGAAACCGGAATAGGTAGCGGCCACAGCTTTGCGCATTTCCCGGATCTCGAAATCATCCTTAATGAGGCGAAGTTCAGAGAGGGCCTGGGCCAGCTCCATATCCTGAGCGGCATCTTGGGACAGCCCGGCCGCGGCACGCAAATCGCTTACCTGTGCGGTGATTTGTTCCGATGCTTCCGCGAGCACCCGGAGACTCACCTGGCCTTCCCCAAGATCCTTCGCGAGGGCATCGGGCAGGTTATCGAGAGAATCGGTGGCCAATCCGGTGGCGCGGCTCACTTCCTCCAGGGAGGGGCGGGCTCCCACCCAGAATTCCCCGTGGGCCGGGTCCGAATAAAACTCCTCCGAGGAACGCGAGGCGCGCGGGTAGAAGTACAGGGTGACATCATGTCCGCCTTCTTCACGCGGGTTGAAAACAAGCACCGCGCCCGGTTCCTGTTCCCCGCCCAGGCCTGTCATATGCGAGAAAGCAGAGTGGGCACGGAAGCGGTAATCGGTGTCATTAGCGCGTACCTTGGTTTCCCCGGCTGGAATAACGAGCCGTTCACCCGGGAAAAGTGCGGAAAGAGCGGCGTGGCGTGCCGGCAAATAATCTGCCACCTCCGTGCGTGGTGCCGGTTCGGGGCGCGGGCCCCAATCCGAGCCCATGAACTCCCGAAATTCGAGGTTACTGGGCTGCTGAGAACGGTTATTTCCGCGAGCGCGCAAATTTTGCTGCGCAGTATCCTGATCGTGCTGTCCCTTGGTAGTCATACCGTCCATTATCGCACCCTTTCCCGACATAAAAAGACCCGGGAACTTTTCCCGCACTCACCGCCGGCTAAGCTGGAGAGCATGGCTATCGATACCCACACTCACTCCACCGCTTCCGATTCCACGGTCACTCCACGCGAACTCGTGGAGGAAGCTGAGCGTATCGGTCTGGCCGGAATTGCGCTCACCGACCACGATACGGTGGCCGGGTGGGAGGAGGCCGCCGCTGCGGCGGCCTCCTGCGGCGTCGTTCTTATCCGTGGCATGGAGCTATCCACGAAATGGGAAGGGATCACCTGCCATATTCTCGGCTATCTTTTTGATCCGAATGATCATGCGATCCAGGAACATATCGTCACCACGCAGGCATCGCGCCTGACGCGAACCCGGGCCATTGTGGATAAGCTCAGCGCGGATGTGCCGATCACCTGGGATGACGTGGTGGCTCATACCCCTCCGGGGGCGACGGTCGGGCGTCCCCATATTGCCGATGCCCTGGTGGCGGCCGGTGTGGTTCCCACCCGGAGCGCGGCTTTTACCCACTATCTTTCCGTGCACGGGCCGTATTATGTGTCCCACTATGCGCCGCAGGCCTGCGAGGCCATCCGGATGGTCACGGCGGCGGGCGGGAAAGCGGTCCTTGCTCATCCGGTGGCACCCGCACGCAATAAGGTCGTGCCCGAGCGTGCTTTTGATGAGATGGCCGCGGCCGGGCTTTTTGGGGTGGAGCTACGCCACCCGGAAAATGATCCGGAGCTAGTGCCGGGCCTGGAACGCATTGCCGCGCGGCTGCAGCTACGCGGTTTTGGGGCGAGTGATTATCACGGGAGTGGGAAAACGAATCGGCTCGGGCAATACACCACGAGCGCGGAAATTATCGCCGAGTTGGTCGACGGTACCGCCTTGCCTGTGCTAGGTTAAAACGCGCTTCACTGCCGTAGCGTTCCGGCGGGAGCCGGGTACCTGCGAGCGCCATTCTTCGCTGGTGCGGGCACGGCCGTGAAAACTTTCAGGATGTCTTTTCGATTATCGCGGGGATGTCTTAGGATGGTGTCGTTATAAATCCGGCTCGGTGTAAAACCGCTCCTGCGGATGTGGAGGACCTGGTCGCCGGGGAGAATCAGGAGGTACTGCCCCGTGGCCGTCTTTGATGTCACGATCTTCTTGTCCACCTTCATGACCTTGTTCGTCATCGCCGACCCGCTGGGTAACCTCCCGGTTTTTATTGCTCTTACCGCGCGTAATACCAATAAAGAACGTAATCGCGCGGCCTGGCAATCGGTCCTCACCTCCGCGATTGTGCTGGCGATTTTCGCGGTTTTCGGTAAATACATTCTGGATTTGCTGGGAATCACCACCGCCGCCATGCAGATTTCCGGCGGTATCTTGCTTTTGCTCGTCGCCCTCCAGCTCATGCAGGACGAATCCAATCCGCAAGAAGAAGAAGCGAAGGCTTCCTCGGTGAATATCGCCCTGGTTCCCATGGGGATTCCGCTGCTGGCGGGTCCCGGCGCGATTGTTGCCATCATGATTAAGGTGGAGGAATCTGGCGATTCTTTGGGTGGGATCCTCGCGATTATCGCGGCCTTTATTCTGCTGCACATTATTGAATGGGTGGTTTTGCGTTTCGCTTCGCCCATGCACCGGCTCCTCGGCGAAGGCGGCACGGTGTTCCTCACCCGCATTGCCGGTATGCTGCTGGCCGCTATTTCGGTGCAGCTT
This sequence comes from Actinotignum stranguriae, assembly GCF_051265215.1. Lineage (NCBI taxonomy): Bacteria > Bacillati > Actinomycetota > Actinomycetes > Actinomycetales > Actinomycetaceae > Actinotignum > Actinotignum stranguriae. Next base: position 105,268 of record NZ_JBOZCJ010000003.1, on the reverse strand, counting down.
ATTATTGCCGGCGCGGTGTCCGTGTGGCCGGGAGCTGCCTAAGTTTTTCTTTTCCGCACACTTCTTAAAGTGCAGGCGGGCACCTCCGGGAAATGTGGAGCTGCCCGCCTGAGCTTGTTAATCCTTCTTAGTCCAGTTTGCGGGAGAGTTTACGACGCCGCCGCTGCGTTCCTGCCTGCTCGCTAGCCGCGGAAGTTTCGGCCCGCGTGCTGGGGGTGCTGAATTTGCGGCGGGTGCGCCCGGAAGTACTGCGCTGTTCTTTTTCTTCAGCACGACGACGCCCGTTTCCCGAGCGCTGCCCCTCGGTCTTTGTGTCCGTGGATGTGGCACGGCGCGATCCACCGGCGGAAGAAGAATGGCGCGCACCGCCACGTTCGCGTGAGCCACGGCGTTCGTGCCCGCCACGGCGAGCCGCGCGACGTTGGGAATTCCCGCGCCTGCCCCGCGAGTGGCCGGTTTCGCCCAGATCCTCAATTTCTTCGGCATCTAAGCCGGCTAGCACCCGCTGGGATTCGGGGAGGGTCGGGCCGGCATCAGTAGGAATATCAAGATCGGTGTAGAGGTGATCGGAGGTGTGGTAGGTCTCTACCGGATCGGCCATCCCGAGGTTGAGCTGCTTGCTGATAAGTGACCAGCGGGGCATATCTTCCCAATCCACGAAGGTCACGGCGGTACCCTTGTTCCCGGCCCGGCCGGTGCGGCCGATGCGGTGAATATAGATCTTTTCATCTTCGGGGCACTGGTAGTTAATGACGTGGGTAACATCGTCCACATCAATACCGCGGGCAGCTACATCGGTTGCAACAAGCACGTCAATCTTGCCTTTACGGAAGGCCCGCAAGGTTTGTTCCCGAGCACCTTGGCCCAGATCGCCGTGCAGGGATCCCACCGCGAATCCGCGCTCGCGCAAGGTATCTGCCAGGCGGGCTGCATTGCGCTTGGTGCGGCAGAAAATAATGGCGCGCTCCCGGCCCCGGGCCTGGAGAATGCGCGAGACCACCTCATCTTTATTGAGAGCATGGACGCGGTAGGCAACCTGGCGAATATTTTTCACGGTGGCGCTGTCATCACCGGGAGTATGGGCACGAATATGCGTCGGTTTCGTCATGTAGCGGCGTGCCATGGTGATGACGGGGCCGGGCATGGTTGCCGAGAAGAGCATGGTGTGGCGGGTAGGTGGAACTGCGGAGAGGATTTTTTCGACGTCGTCCAAAAAACCGAGGTCGAGCATTTCATCGGCCTCATCAAGGACCACGGTGCGAACGCGGCTGAGTGCGAGGACACCGTGTTTCATGAGGTCAATGATGCGACCCGGGGTGCCCACCACGATTTCGACGCCCTCGGCCAGTGCTTCTTGCTGGGGTTCATAGGCGCGCCCACCGTAAATATCGACGATACGCAAGCTGCGGTGGGCGGCGGCGTTACGCAGTTCCAAAGCAACTTGTTTGGCCAGTTCGCGGGTGGGAAGCACGACGAGTGCTTGGGGCTTACCCTGATCTGCCGGGGAAATGGCATCCCAGCCTTCTTCTCCCGGGCCCACGGCGACCTCGAGGAGCGGAATACCGAAACCGAGAGTTTTCCCGGTGCCGGTTTTGGCCTGACCGATAATATCGTGCCCGGTCAGGGCAACGGGAAGGGTGAGTGCCTGGATCGGGAACGGGTGGGTAATGCCGTGCTCTGCCAGGGCACGAACGATGGGTTCGGAAACTCCGAAATCTGCGAAAGACTTGGTTTCGAGGCCCTCTCCCGTACCGGTGATATCGGCGGCGGGGGAGGTGTCGGTGGGTTCATGAGCGCGGGAGGAATCAATCACTCCGGAAGCCATATGCTGTCCTTTCTGCGTGCGCTAACGCGCACGAGCTAGGGGCGGGTGCAGCAGTTGCGATATATGCCACATCAGCCGGTTACACACCGGCGACCGAGCACACCACCCGGCGTAGCAGCCGATCGCGACAATCCCCAGCGACCGGGCAGCTACACATATCAATCACGCCTGGAGGCGGCGTACACGCCCTCAGGCTCCCGGCTATTCTACGGCACTAACCCGGCCGGGCCGCCGCGACCTCCCGTGCACCACGAATCTCCTAGAGACCGAAGCCAACCCGGCGGGTATCCTGTTCGCGGATTTCCACGAAAGCAATAGCATCGGCGGGAATAGTGACTTCACGATTCTTCTTCGCGGTAATACGCAAAGGCTTGCCTTCTCCACCCAGGCTGGCATCGACAAGTGCGCGCAATTCCTCAACCGAGGCATCCGTTTCCAAAATCAAATCACGGGTAGTTTCACGAAAACCAATCACGATTTCCATATGTTTCTCCTTGAATACTCTAGGGATGCGGGGCCATAAGGCACCGCCGTGAAGGAGCCTGATAGCTCATCTTCGCGATGCGTTCACAGTAGCGTTCGCGATGCCTCCACAGTAGCGGCCTCTTACGACAAAAAATTTTGTCGTAAGCCTCTCGTATGGTTAATCCTAACAACGCACCTGCGAAGAAAGGATCGTGGTGGACAGCATCGTCGAACAACTCGATGCCTCGCAAGAGGCAGCGGTCAGCGCGGCTCTGGCACGGTCCGCGGGCGGATTAGCCCCGGGCACGCTGAGCATTATTGGCGCGCCCGGAAGCGGGAAAACCACCGTCCTCGCGCATATCGCCCGCGCGGCTCTCCGTGAGGGAAATATTGCGGTGATCACCCAGGATCGGCGCGCCGCAGCGCGCCTCCAACACCTGCTCACCTTGGCGGCCGGGGTGCGCCCCGAAAACCTGGAGGTCCGCACTCTTTCTGCCTTCGCCTACGCCATCGTGCAGCGCTACGCCCAAGCGCTGGGCCGGGAAAAACCGGAATTGATCTCCGGTCCTGATGAGGATCGTATCGTGCGGGAGATTCTCAGTGATGAATACTCGGGGATACAATTCCCCGATTTTGTTACAGAGGATGTACGTGATCTTCCCGGATTACGCCAAGAGCTGCGTAACCTTATCACCCGCGCTCGCGAACTCGGCCTGGATGCCGGCCAGCTGGAAGCCTGGGCGGAAAACCGCAGCGTGCCCGAACTCCAAGCGCAGATGTGGCACCTGGCCGGCGCGCTTATGCGCCGTTACGATGAGGTGCGCACTCTGGGGGATGCGCTGGCCGGTTCGGCCGCTAGCCCGGATCGTCTTGATCACAGCCAGCTCGTCGGTGCGGCTACCCATATGCTTGCGGATTGGGAAGAACATCTGGCGGCAGCGGGCCGCACGGTCCCGGTACCGCGGCCCCGTTGGGCAATGGTCCTTGTTGATGATGCCCAGAACGCACCGCGTTCTATGCTTCCTCTCTTAGGGGTGATGCGCGATCAGGGAACACGGATCATCGTGGCTGGTGATCCCGATAGCGCGGTCCAAGGATTCCGTGGTGGGGTGCATTCCCTCCCCGGTGATCTTGCTTATCCCGCTCCCCGCGGCCTAGATGCGGATCTTGTATACCTCAACGTCCGGCACCGCGGCGGTTCCGTTCTCATTAGCCAAGCCCAGCGCATTGAGCAGGCCCTCCCGGTGGGCGGCGGCGTGCACGCCCACCGCGGAGCCGGGCCGGGACTTTCGGATCATGGCAGTGGCGGTGATGCGGTAACCGATCCGTGGAATGATGCGCTGCGCGGGGCCAGCTTCGCCCACATGGAAGAAGAAATTGCCTACGTGGCCTCCTACCTGGAAGAAGTACATCTGCGCACCGGAACCCCCTACGCGCAGATGGCGGTATTTACCCGTGCACGCAGCGAACACGGGCGGATCCGCGACTCACTCGTGCGGCGCGGAATACCGGTAGCACCCCAGGCTAGCGATGAACCCCTCCACCGCGAACCGGCAGTCGCCGCACTCTTTGACCTCCTCCGCGCTGCCTTCACCAGCGGCCCGCATGCCTTCGCCACCCCTGAAGGCGTTGATATCCCGGCATTACTTGCCTCACCCATGATCGGAATGGATCCCCTCGAAATTAAACGGGTAGGCAGGTGGCTGCGCGCCCAAGCCCTCCTCTCCGGGCAGCGTGGCAGTGAAGCAGAACTTCTCACCGGAGCCGTCCTGGGGTGCGGTGGGCCTACCGCAGCGGAACTCGAACCCTTGCGGGCTCTGCTCGCTCATATCCGGGAGGCGGGGGAGGCCTGCGCCATGCAAGCGGAAGAGGTGCTGTGGGCCGCGTGGGAGGGCGCTGGAAAATCCGAAGAATGGCAACAATTAGCCCTCGGGCACGGCCCGGATGCTGATCGGGCCAACCGGAATCTCGATGCGGTTATTTCTCTTTTCCGGGTGGCGCAACGCATGGCTGACCGTGACCCAGCCGTCACGGTGGATACTCTCCTGGAGGAAGTGAGTTCCCAAGAACTCCCCGAAGATTCCATTGCGCGCGGTGGCGCGCAAGCCGATAGCGTTTCCCTCCTCACTCCCGCGGGAGCCCAAGGGCGCGAATGGGATCATATTGTCCTCATGCACGTGGTGGATGGAGTATGGCCCAATCCGCGCCCGCGCGATGCCCTCACGGGTACCGGACTCCTGAGTGAACTTGTGACCGGAAGGTTTACCGGCGGAGCCAGTTCGGCCGCCGCGGCTGGTGCAGACGGTTCGGCTAGTGCGGGAACCGCGGTTAGTGGAGGAGGTGCTGCTACCACAGGAAGTGCGGCTAGCGGAGGCGCGGTCTATCGCGATTCCACGGCGGGGGTCATCGCTGATGAACTACGCCAATTACATTTCGCGGTTACGCGTTCCCGGCGCAGTCTCCTCGTGACCACCACGGACAGCATGGGAGATACCCCTTCGCGCTTCTTCCCCCTGCTCGGCTTTGACATCTCGGAAAATTCAGCCGGAGCAAGTGTTAGCGCGGGCGCGGGAGCCGGCGCGGGAGCCGGTGGGAGCGGTTCCAATCTTCCACGCACCGTGCGCTCACTCAGCGATCCGCGATGGGGTATGACTCTTCCCCTCGGGCACCGGCCCCTCGTTGCCCAACCGATTCCGCCCGCGCTCCTCAGCAGTGAGGAAACCGTTGGGGTACTGCGCCGGGCACTACGCGCCGGGGGAGAATCCAGCGATTTCGCCCGGGCAGCTCTAGAGAAAATGCGCAGTGCCGGATTTAACGCGGCGGATCCACACACCTGGATGGATGAGCTCACCACCTCAACCGAAGCAGCGGTGCCCGGTCCGGTCTACGTGAGTCCCTCAGCGGTGGAATCCCTTCTTGCCTGCCCGCTTGACGGATTCTGTTCCGCAGTGGGCCTGCGCTCGGAAGAAGGCACTGAGAGCGCCTCCATCGGAACCCTCGTTCACCGTATCGCCGAAGAATTCGCTGAGGAACCCAACCAGGAGCAGATGCACGCCCGACTGGTAGAACTCTGGCCTGAAAAACTATCCGAAACTCCCACCCATTACGACAAACTCCTCTTAGACCAAGCCAGTGACATGGTCGATAACCTCTATATCTATTTTGATTCCCACCGGGATGACACCTTGCTAGGCGTGGAACGCCGGATTAGCCGTGAGCTACCCGGCACCCCGCCCGTACGGGTATCCGGTTCCATTGACCGCCTCGTCAATCGCGGGGAAGGCGCGCGGGTCATTGACCTGAAAACCGGAAAATATAAGCCCAGCGAGGCACAGGCTGAGGACCACGCCCAGCTCCAGGTCTACCAGTGGGCCCTGAGTGAAAAACACACCCCTGCCGGCGCGGAACTTGTATATGTCCACCCGCATAATTTCTTGAAGAAACAGCACAGCCCGTCCGTTCTCACCCAAGAGCCTCTTGATGAGGTGAGCGCGGCTCGCGCGGAAGACCGGGTACGCAGCGCCGCCCAGATCGCGGTGAGTGGCTTCGTGCCGGTCTCTCCCAGTTTGGAAGAAGCCAATGACCGGGTTCAATCCATTAGTCCACTCACGCAAGAAGGACGGATTTTCTCATGACACCCACATCCCACGAATACGTTAAAGCACAGGCACCAGCGGAACCCGATGCCGCTCTAGACCGCATCCTCGCCGGCCAAGAACACCCACCCACCGCGGAACAACGCCGGGTTATCACCTCCACCGCGCCGGCCATCCTCGTGGTTGCCGGAGCCGGATCGGGTAAAACAAAAACCATGGTGGACCGGATCGCCTACCACCTCGCCTGCGGCAACGTCACCCCGGATGAGGTTCTTGGCCTCACGTTCACCCGGAAAGCCGCCGGAGAACTAGCTGAACGAGTTAACACCAGCTTGGAAAAACTCGGCCTCCTCGCCCCGGAAGAAAGCAACGCGGGAAGCGCCATGCGCAGGCCCGTGATATCCACCTACAACTCTTTCGCGAACGACATCGCCGGAGCCTACGGCATGCTGGTCGGAGCCGATCCCACCGCCCGCCTCATCACCGATGCCGAACGCGTCCAGCTCATGGACCAGGTTGTGAGCGCCCTGCCCAGCAGCGCTAGTACCGCGGTCCTTGCCGAACGCAGCCGTTCCAGCCTCATCAACGACGCCCTCACCTTCGCCCAAGGAATCCTCACCAACGGCGTGGAGCTAGCAGAAGCCCGCGCTTTCCTCACCGCCCAAGATCAAGCCCTGGAAACGCTGTGTGCCGACTCAACACGCATCATGAGCGCGCGCTGCTGGTACCCGGATGCCTCCAAGAAATTCACCAATTTGAAAGGGGGAGCGGCAGTACCCAAACAGCAACAGGTCGTGCTCGGGCTAGTGGAGTCCTACCTCCAGCTCAAAAAAGAACTCAACGTTACCGAATTCGCCGACCAGGTCGCTATCGCCGGGCGCATCATGACCCGGTATCCCCAAATCGCCAAGGAAATCTCGTCCCGCTATCGCCTGATCCTGCTCGACGAATACCAAGACACAGATGAAAATCAGGCACAGTTCCTCCTCAGCGCACTCACCGCGAAACGAGACGGCTTCCTATCCATCACCGCGGTAGGGGATCCGAACCAGGCCATCTACGGGTGGCGAGGCGCCAGCGCCGCCGCCCTCACCAACTTCGCACGCCACACCACCCGCATTTTCGGGCACGTAGAGAAACTCCAGCTCTCCACCGCTTTCCGTAATGATCAAGCCGTGCTCGCGGCAGGCAACGCCGTCGCCACTCCCTTGGAACGGGACACGTTCCTACGCGAAGATCGCGACCACCCGAATTTCCCACCCGAATTCAGGCCCGCTCCAACAAACGCGGAAACCGCGGGGAGCGCGGGAGATAGTGCCGATATCGCGCCGTTGCGGCTGCGGGAACGGCCCGGAGCGGGAGCCGGGCGCGTCAGCGAAATCCGTACCCTGCTGCGCGAAGACTCCTACCGGAGTATCGCCCGGCATATCCTCGCGGTACGCGAGCGGGTGGCCGCGGAAAACGAAGAGCGGCGCGCTCGCGGTGAAGCACCGCGCGGAGCAGAGATCGCGGTTTTGTGCCGCAAACGCTCCTACATCGATATGATGGCCGCCGCCCTGCGGGAACTCAATAGCCAGCTAGCCAGGGAATCTGCTGCTCACCCCGGAAGCACAGTGCCCCAGCCCCTCGCCTTTGAGATCGTGGGCGGGGAATCACTAGTGGCGCGCCCGGAAATCATTACCCTGCGGGCCGCACTCGGCCTGGCTGCCAACCCGGCCCGCGGCGACCTCCTCGCGCGTTTACTCGCCCACTGGAATATCGGGGTGGCAGATATTCGCGCGCTTTCGCGCTGGGCGCGTCGCTACGCGGCCGCGGCGGTCACCAAAGTCGATAGCGACGTGCGTGCCAGTTTTATAAGCGACGACGCCGCACCCGTCCACGAGGGCGAGCCTGGCGCAGAAGGTACACCTGCCACCGCGCAACCCCTTCTCAACAGCCGTGATGAAGCCAATTTGGGTGAGGCACTCCACGCGCTTATGCTCCTGGCGGGCACCCCGACGACTCCGTGTGAGCGCACGGGTGAGCACGTGGATTCGCCGGAGCTGGCGGAAACGGGCGAAGCTGAGCTCAAGCAAGCAGCCCGATCCGCGCAAGCCGAATTCTCCGGCAGTGGCTGGGAACGCCTGCGGCGCTTGAACGCCACCCTCGCATCCTTGCGTTCCGGTTTGCATAATGCTTTGGGCGATCAGATTGATCGGGCCGTTCACCTGCTCGGCCTCGATACCGCGGCCGCTACCCGCAGCGAAGGCGGGCAGCGGGTCCGTACCTCCATCGACCAATTCATCTCCCTGGCCCGCACCTATGCGCACGGTGATAGTCAGCGCGGTATGCGCGAATTCGTGGAATGGCTCGACGTGGTGGAAACAGAAGAACACGGCGGGGAAGAAGAATCCGGGGCAGATATTCCGCGGGTGGAGAGCGCGGTCGATGTTACCCCCGGCGTTATCCAATTGATGACCGTTCATGCTGCCAAAGGTTTGGAATGGTGTGACCTCGTCGTCGTACCAGAACTCGTGAAAGGCCAGTTCTCCGAAGTGACCGAAGGTGTGAAATCCTGGCCGCGCAATACCGGTATTTTCCCGTACCCCCTGCGCACCGACTACCCGTATCTGCCCCAATTTACGCTGGCCGGTGCTCGTAATCTCGACAAAATCACCGTCGCGAATACCTATGCGCGGTTCCTTGACGAATTGGCGTACCACGAAAGTGAAGAAATGCGGCGCCTTGCCTACGTGGCCTTTACCCGGTCCACTCGGGAGCTCCTGCTGGCCGGATACTGTTTCCAAGATGAGAAGGATGTGTCCGGCCGGGTACAGAAGGCAGAAAAGCAAGCGAAGAAGAACGCTGCCGATACCCCGGCAGATGGGAGTGAGAACGCGCTGGGCGTTGAAACGCGGCCTCCCTCGTGCTTCCTGAGCGCGGTGCGGGAAGCTGCCGCTAGCGGAGAGCTCACGCTGGTTGCCTCGCCTGCTACGGTTTCGTCCGTAAAGCTGCCGGAAGGATTCCCGGATATTGCACCGGACAGCTTGAGCGTGGATGAGCTCGTCGATATTTTCGGGGAAGAAGTTGTATACCCGCCGGTGCTCGAACCCGTACCGCATTATTTCGAGGCGCCCGATCTGCTTGCCTGGCCGCGTGACCTGGCCCGCAGCCTCCCTATCGAGGCGGAAACTCTCGATGCTGACCAGCGCGCCGAACTCACCCAGGTCATCGGCCGGCTCATCGCACGCAAACAGCAAGCGGAAACAGCCGACTACACCGAGGCCGGCGGGCATTACACCGCCACCGAGCTGGTCTACCGGGCTGAACACCGGGAAGAATACCTGCTCAATAAACGCCGCCCGGTTCCCCGCCAGCCCTCGCGAGCTGCGCGTTTGGGGACGATCCTGCACGAAAAAATCGCTGATAGTTACGCGAGCGCCGCCGTGCTCAATATTGATAGCGAGGATCCCCTCGAACATGATCCTGTTCTCAGCGCGGAAGAAATCATGCATATGTATGAAAACTACGAAGCATCCGAATGGGCGAGCTACCCGCCGCTCGCCATCGAACAGCAACTCGGTGTGGTTATCGGGGGGCATGTTGTCCACTGCGCACTCGACGCCGTTTTTGATACCTCTCAGGTACCCGGGCGTGCCCCGGTGACTATCGTGGACTGGAAATCCGGGCGGCGCCCCTACGGGGAAACCAAAGCGGCCCGCGAACTCCAGCTCGCCCTCTATCGGCTTGCCTGGTCCCGGGCACACGGCGTTCCCCTTGCGGACATCGACGCTTCCTTCGTATACCTGCGGGGAAACAGAGCTGAGGAACTACGGGCCGGGAAGCTCAGCGAGGAGGAAATTCTGCTTCGTGCGGGTCTGCCCAATCAGGAGCAGTAACCGCGGTCTCCCCGGTCAGCTCATCCGCACCGCTCGCCTCGGCATCGGAAGCACTTTCAGTGAAAGCCGACTCCGATGCCGGGGGAGCGGGAAGCAAATCCGGGGCTTCACGTACATCCTCAGCCAGCGCGCCGAGCATCTGGACGGCGTCGTTCCTAATCTCCATGCTGCCCGTACGAATCCCGTACATGAGCCAGCGAATAATCGCGAACTCCGAAGTGAAAATAATACGGGTGTAATCCGCTTCCCTCAGCTCAACCGAGCGCGCATTCTCATAGGAAGTAATAAAACTCGGCCACTGTTCATCATCAAGAACAAGCATCGCCGCTAAATCCCGAGCCGGGTCGCCCACGTGCGCCTCACCAAAACCGAGCACGCTCGCAACCGAGCCATTCGACCACAAGAAATTATCGGAAGCCACATCACCGTGGACAACCGTTTCCTCAAAATCCCACACCTCGTCACTATCCAGCACATCCATCCAGCGCTGGCGCAAAATCGTGGGAAGGGACGTTTCCTGATCGGCTGCCTCCAGCTCGGCTCGCACCCGGTCACGCCACTGCCCAGCCGTATAAACAGGCAACCCGGAACGAGCCACCACATCCCGATCAATACTGTGAATCGCGGCGAGAGTACGCCCCATCTCCCGTACTTCTTCCTCACCGAGGGCTTCGAAAACCAGCGCCCGCCCAAAAGGCTCCGGGTAGACCACCGCGCGGCCCCCGGTATCCGCATCAACAAAACCAGCCGGTCGCATGATATCGAAAGGTAGGCGACCGGCCCGCAATTCCTCCAAAAGCTGGGGGGCCAGAGCCGCCTCGGCTTCTAAGGATGTTGCCGCCGTGCCATTCTGAGGAACTTTAACCATCCAGTGGCGCCCCTGAGAATCAAGGACACAACCGGAAACAAAATCTTCCGTCTCAACAAACGGTTGGCGCGTGGAGACAATCTCGACGCCGAGAGCCCCGACGGCAAGCGCAGCAAGATAGAGCGGAGAAGTAGTCACCCCCTCAATTTATCCGAAAACTCAGCCACGTGCTTGCCTACACCCCGGATATAGACCGGCCACCGGATCTATCCACATCATCGCGAAACGCATCCCCTATCCACAGCCAGCCGGCTGGGTGCTATTCCCGGACGCGGGAGACCCTACAGTGAGAGCACCTCACCACGATCACCACCCGAATATCCAAAGGGGGCGCCATGCACGAAACGGCATATCCGGGGCCAGCGGGCCTCGCCTCGGCTCGCTCAGCGCACGCGGCCAGTCGTGCTTATCGCCCTGCCTCCGCCACCCGGCAGGCCATAGAAGAGCGAGTTCGGGCAACGATTCGGCACCGCGGAATTGATCCCCGCCGGGATACCGCCTTCCTGGAAACCATCGTGGGAGAAACCCTCACCACGTTTAATGACGAATCAGTGCGCGGGGAACACGCGGCACTGGCGGATACGGAGAGCGTGCGCTCCCACCTCATCTCCCAATTGGGCGGATACGGACCACTACAAAAATTCTTCGATGACCCGCAGGTGGAGGAAATCTGGATCAATGCCCCCGATAAGATTTTTGTGGCCCGCGCCGGGGTATCCGCCCGTGTTGATCTCACCATGGCCGAAAGTGAGATCCACACTTTGGTCGAGCGGATGCTCTATGCTTCCGGTCGGCGTCTAGACCTATCCACCCCTTTTGTCGATGCCCAGCTGCCTAGCGGAGAACGCCTCCACGTGGCCATCCCCGATATCACCGCACGCCACTGGGCGATCAATATCAGAAAATACACGGTGCGGGCCCGCAAGCTTAGTGATCTGGTGGATGTACACATGTTAGAAGCGCAGCAGGCAGACTATCTGAGCGCAGCCATGATCGCCGGGCGCAATATTTTGGTATCGGGATCAACGGGGGCCGGCAAAACTACTCTTTTACGTGCTCTGCTCGGCGCGATACCACCAACAGAACGCCTCATCAGCGCTGAGGAAGTGTTTGAGCTGGGTATCGACCTCCCCGATGTTGTTGCGATGCAAACGCGTCCGCCCTCCCTGGAAGGGCGCGGCGCGGTGACGCTCCGTGACCTCGTGCGTGAAAGTCTACGTATGCGCCCGGACCGCATCGTGATCGGAGAAGTACGCGGAGCAGAAGCCTTCGATCTTCTTGTGGCCCTCAACGCGGGTATTCCCGGGGCCTGCACCATTCACGCCAACAGTGCGCGGGAAGCCCTGGCCAAATTGGAGATCCTCCCCCTCCTCGCGGGTGAAAATATTACCCCGAACTTCGTCACACCCACCGTTGCCGCCACCATCAGCCTCGTCATTCACGTGGCGCGTGCCGCCAGCGGGCAGCGCCGGGTTACCCAGATTCTGGAAGTCGGAGGTCTTGCGCCAGATGGCCACATTCTTACGAGGAAGGCGAGTTGATCATGGGACTGATCGTAGGAGCTTTACTTGCCACCGGAATCCTCACAGTTATTCGCGCCCTGTCCGCGCCGGACCGCTCGGGCTGGCGGGATCGCTCGGGCTGGCCTGCGCGTCAAAGAAAGCCGCGCATCACCATTCCCACACGCAGACTCGGGATAGCTCTGTGTTGCGGTCTTGGACTGGCCCTGGGTGCCTTGCTCACCACCGGTCATCCTTTCCTCGGCGTAGCCGGAGGAACGGTAGGAATATGGCTGCCATTCTGGCATGCTCGTCACACCGGGAGAAAAACCAGGGAAGCGCAGCGTCTGGCCTGGCCTGACCGTATCGATCAGCTGCTCTCTTCCCTGCGTGCCGGGCGCACTATCCCCGAAGCTCTTCTCTATCTCGCCACTCGGCCAGACGCCCCGCCCGCAATGCGCTCCTTCGCCACTCACCTGCAAACAACCGGAAGTATTGATGCCTCCCTGACCCGCCTCAAAGATTCCTTCCACGACCCGGTATCGGACCGGGTCCTCGAAATTCTCCGACTCGCGGTGCGCCACGGCGGCCACGATCTACCCCGCGTCCTGGAATCGCTCGCGGTATCCCTGCGCGCAGAAAACCGGGCCCGGGGTGAACTCCTCGCCCGGCAATCATGGACCGTTAACGGGGCACGGGTGGCCGCTCTTGCCCCGTGGCTCGTCCTCCTCCTGCTCTCCACCAGGCCGGGCACGATGGATGCCTTCACCTCGCCAACCGGCACCCTCATCCTCCTGCTTGGCCTGGGCGCCACACTGCTTGCCTACGGACTCATGCTCCACCTGGGCCGACTCCCCGAAGAACAACGAGTCCTGGCCGGCTCACCGGGATCTGCGCCGGGATCGGTTTCGAGATCCGCTCCGAGAGCCTTACCTACTACCTTGCCCACTGCTTCGCCAGCCGCCTCACAGGTCGGCTCGTCCTCGCCGCCCCGTCCCAGTCGCGCCCGGCGCGCCGCAGTATAGGACGGGACCGCTCCTATGCTTCTTCCCCTTCGCGCGTTTCTTCCTGCACCCCTCCCTGCACTTACCGGGAGTCTCTGCGCGGCCGGCCTCGTGCTCCTCGGCTGGTGGTGGCTCTGGCCAGGCCCCGCACTGGTTTCGCGCATCGTGCCCTACCTGGGCGGTGCCCGCCCGCGCCTGCCCCATCGCATTATCAGAATACTGTTGCGCGGCGCGGAAAAATTCGGTTCCACTCACGCATCGGTCACGGGCCGCCTCCACCGTTTAGGGGAGGGCGACGTCGCAGACTTCCGCTTTGCCCAATTACGCGCGGGAGTACTCGCGGGAGCGGTCGGTATCGTGTTCGGGCTAGCCTGCCTGGCCCGCGGATTACCCGCTGCGCTCGCGACCGCCTGCCCAGTGTTCTTCCTCATCGGCGCCATCCTCGGCGTGGACTCTCAGCTCACCGCGCGCCTGCGCCGCCGCGACGGCTCTATCACCACAGAACTTCCCGATATTGCCCACCTCCTGAGCATCGCGGTCGGGGCAGGTACCAGCATCGTGGGAGCTATTGAATATGTTGCGAGCTTCGCCGGCGGAACCCTGGGAAAAGAACTGCGGCGGACCCTCGGGGACGTCTACGCCGGAGACCCGCTTACCACCGCAGTGCGCCACCTTAACGAACGGGTACACAACCCGGCCTTGCAAAGCCTATGCGAAGCCTTAGTTGCCGCACTAGCCCACGGCTCTCCGCTCGCAGACACCTTGCGGGTACAAGCCGAAGAAGCACGAGATTATGCCCGCCGCCAGCTCCTCGAACGTGGAGGCCGCCGCGAAATCCTCATGATGATCCCCGTTGTTTTCCTCATCTTGCCCTTCATCGTGGTCATCGCCCTCTACCCGGGCCTGGCCCGACTCACCTTTCTTCCCCTCACCTCCCCATAAACCACCGCCACAACCAACCTATCTAGCGAAAGGAACTACTTATGCCAGTCAGCACGCACAGCGCGCTTATCCACCCTGATCTACCAGCCGCAACGTGGACCATTCCGGATTCTCGGGAACGCGGAGACGTGCCTGGCTGGGTACTTGTCACCCTCATGACCGTCGGCCTGGTGCTCGCCATCTGGGCGATAGCCGGCCCGGCCCTCACGAACCTCTTCTCCACCGCCATCGAACGCATCTCGAGTTTTTCATGACACCGATACCTGAACCCACAGCGCTGTTTTCCGGCAAGCCACTCCCCGCAGAGCATGTGTCCAGCGCGCCCTTTCCTCGCGCGCCAGATTCTGAACGCGGCAGTGCAGTCATCGATTTTTGCCTCCTCGCCGGGGGGATGGTCCTCGCCGCCCTGGCGCTTGCGGTTCTCGGATCCCGCGTCTTTGCAATCGAACAGATACGTGATTGCGCAGCACGGGCCGCTCGCGCGGGAGCGGTGCGCCAGCTCAGCCTGCCCGAGATAGCTGGCCAGGCCACCGCGGAGATCACCGCGCGCCTACCCGCCTGCCAGTGCACAGCCAGCGCGAGCACGATTCGCATCGGAGAAGAAGAATTCCTGCGGGTCGAAATCGCCGGAACATATTCCTCCCTCCTGGGAACACATCCAGTCAAGCTGCGAGCCCACGCACACGTCCTCACCGCTCGTAGGGCGCACACCCACCCTCCACCCGCGAAAGGATCACCGTTATGAAAAACCAGGTGAGGTACCGAAGCACCCGCGAAAAAGGAAACGGAACTCTGGAAGCCTTCGCTATCCTCGTTGTGCTTGTTCTCCCGCTCTTCATATTTACCGTGGAAAGCACCGGGATTAACCGCGCCCGCGCGGTCGCTGCGCAGGCAGCCCAGGAAGCAGCCCGCAGTTTCGCAACCGCGGACAACACGGCCAGTGGAACAGCGCGAGCTCGGGCGGTTGTTCACGCCGCGGTGAGCGATGCCGCGGTTAGCGGCGCCACCCTAAGCGGCGCGCCCCCGCGGATCTCCTGCTCCGCCCACCCGTGCCTAAGCCCGGGAGCACGTATCACCGTCACGGTCGGGGTCTCGGTTCCGCTCGTTTATTTTGGGCGCACTGTTCTTATCGAGCAGAGTGCCTCAACAACCGTGGATCGTTTTCGACAGGCGCGGCCGTGAACACCCTGGCGAAATCTCCGGCACTGCGGGCACGAGCAACACCCCGGGAACGCGGCAATATCCTCATCCTCGGCCTGGGAACCTGGGCGCTCAGCGCCCTACTGTGCTTGGGTTTTATCTACCTCGCCACCGTCCTCACCGCTCGGCACGCGCTCCAGGGGCAGGCCGATTCCGCCGCGCTCGCGATCAGCCAAGAGATCACTCGCGAATGCTATTTCAGCAGCGCGCCCCTGGCCGATTGTCATCCCAGCACCACCACCGTGCGCCAGCTCGCTGCCGCAACATGTCCCGCGGAGCGCGTGCTGCCAGATACCGGCGCGGATAGCGCCGGCGTCGTCGTCGCCCTGGAAAAAACGGTGCGGCTGCCGGTACTGGACCTGCCCGTTCCACTCCGCGCGCAGGCCCGGGCGCGCCTTGACCTGAGGTAGCCTTATGCCGTGAGTGATTTTTCCGAACGTCTTGACCATCTACGCAGTGTTTTTCACCAAATCGAAGCGGTGACCGATGTGGAGGGCCTCACCGCGCGTATCGCCGCGCTGACGGAAGAATCCTCCGCTCCCGGGCTCTGGGATGATACCGCCCGTGCCCAAGAAGTCACCTCGAAACTCTCCCACGCCCAAAGTGAACTGGAGAAACTTGAGACCATGCGCGCGCGTATCGAGGATGCCGGTGCGCTGCTCGAAATAGCGCAAGAAGAAGAGCTTTCAGATCCGGCTTCGGCTCGGGAACTCTACGAAGCGCTCGGCGAAGAAATGACAAGCACAGAAAAGGCGCTGGAAGAACTCCACATCCGCACCCTGCTCTCCGGCAAATACGATGAACGTGATGCCGTGGTAACTATTCGTTCCGGGGCCGGGGGAGTGGACGCGGCCGATTTCGCGCAGATGCTCCAACGCATGTACCTGCGCTGGGCCGAACGTAGCGGCTACGCCACCAAAGTGCTCGACACCTCCTACGCCGAAGAGGCCGGATTGAAATCGACCACCTTTGAGGTGAGCGCACCCTATGCCTATGGCACCCTCTCGGTGGAAGCGGGGACCCACCGGCTGGTGCGCATCTCGCCTTTTGATAACCAGGGCCGGCGCCAGACCTCCTTTGCCGCCGTCGAGGTTATTCCTCTTATCGAGCAAACTGACCATATCGATATTCCTGATACCGATATCCGCATTGATGTGTTCCGTTCCTCGGGGCCGGGCGGCCAATCCGTGAATACCACCGATTCTGCGGTACGTATCACCCACCTGCCCACCGGGATCGTGGTCTCGATGCAGGATGAGAAATCTCAGATTCAAAACCGGGCCGCCGCTATGCGGGTCTTGCAATCGCGCCTACTCCTGCTCAAACAGGAAGAGGAAGCACGCGAAAAGAAGGAACTACGCGGAGATATTAAGGCTTCGTGGGGGGATCAGATGCGGTCCTACGTGCTCCAGCCCTACCAGATGGTCAAGGATCTGCGTACCGGGTACGAATCGGGGAATACCGACGCTATTTTTGATGGTGATATTGACGGTTTTATCGACGCTGGTATCCGCTGGCGTGCCACGGGCGAAAAGGCAGGGGAAAAGACAAGTAATAACGTGGGGGAGTAGACGGTGAATAACGCGACCGCACCGCGCATACCGAGTAGTAAGGTGCACGAGCACGCGGCGGGTGCACGAGTGATTGACGCGTCTTTTGCGAGTACGCGGCGCGTCCCGCGCGATTTCGCGGCCTGTTCCGTAGGGTAAAGCACGATAGTAGTAATCTAAGGGCAAGTTTATGATCACATTTACCAAGGTGACGAAGCTCTACCAGAAGGGCGCGAAACCCGCGCTGGACTCGGTAAGCGCGGATATTGACCGCGGCGAATTCGTTTTCCTCGTGGGCCCCTCCGGTTCGGGAAAATCAACGATGCTTTCGCTCATCAACGTTGCCGAACGGCCAACATCCGGAAAAATTGAGGTGCTCGGCAAGGACCTCGCCACGGTCTCCCAGCGGCGTGTCCCCTTCCTGCGGCGCCGTATCGGTACGGTGTTCCAAGATTTCCGGCTCCTTCCCGATAAGAACGTGCACGATAACGTGGCACTCGCGCTTCAGGTCATCGGGGCTCCGCGCCACCGCATCCGCACCGAAGTTCCGGAAGTGCTGGAAATGGTGGGCCTGGACGGCAAGGAACGCCGCCGCATGAACGAACTTTCCGGTGGGGAACAGCAGCGCGTGGCTATTGCCCGCGCCATGGTCAACCGCCCCGAAATTCTCCTCGCTGACGAACCGACCGGAAACCTGGACCAAAACACCGGGCTGTCGATTATGCGCCTCCTGGACCGTATCAACCGCTCGGGCACCACGGTGGTTATGGCCACGCACGATGCCAGCGTCGTCAACCAGATGCGTAAACGCGTCATTGAGCTGGCCAACGGCGTGATCGTTCGCGATCAGGATCGCGGCCAGTACGGAGGAGGGCAACACTAATGCGCAGTCGTTTCGTCCTGTCCCAAACATTCAAGGGACTTATCAATAACAAGGCGATGGCTGCCTCGGTTTCCCTCGTCACCTTCGTTTCCCTCCTTTTTGTGGGCGCGGCAGCGCTACTCCAAACCCAGATCAGCCACCTGCGTGCCGATTGGTACAGCCAGGTGGAAGTCTCGGTGTTCATGTGCGCGGCAAATGACGCCACCGAACCATGCGCAGGTAACGAAGCCACCGAGGAACAAATCAAAGCTATCGATACCGCCCTGACCACCGAACCGCTTGCGTCCCAGGTGGAGCGCTACGAATTCGAAACTAAAGAAGAAGCCTTCGCCAATTACCGCGAACAAATGGGCGATTCGGTCTGGCGTGACACCGTCACCGCCGACCAAATGCAAGTTTCCTTCCGCGTCAAACTCCACGACCCGGAAAAGTACCAGGTGCTCGTGGAAGACCTCGGCAACCGCCCCGGAGTGCAGAGCGTGTACGACCAGCGCGAACAAATCGAGCCGGTTTTCGCCACCCTCAACCGCTTCACCGCGATTGCCGGCGGACTGGCCGCGGTCATGATCCTCACCGCGCTTCTCCTCATTCCCACCACGATTCGCCTCTCGGCAATGTCGCGGCGTAACGAAACGGGGATTATGCGCTACGTGGGCGCCTCGAATTTCTTTATCGAGCTGCCCTTCATCCTCGAGGGAATTATCGCCTCACTCGTCGGCGCGATTTTCGCGGTCGGAGGGCTGTGGCTGGCAGCGAAATTCCTGCTGGAAGACTGGATTTCCCAATCGCTGCCGTGGATTCGGGTGATTGGCGTGAGCGAAGCCCTCCAGGTGGCGCCCTGGCTGCTTATCGGTTCGGTAGTGGTGTCCGGCCTGGCATCCTGGATCGCTTTGCGCAGGTACGCACGCGTGTAACGGAAGTGGGGCGACGGCGCCGCGGCGTCGTCGCTCACCATGACGGTACGGTCGCTAACAGAGATACATATAGGAAAGGTGATCCGGTGAGAATCGGGAGCAGACGATGGCTGGGGGCGCTGGCAGCAGGTGCGCTGGGCGTCGCCGGGTTAGCGACGCCGGCGCGTGCCGATGACCGCGACGACCTCGTCCGCCAGCAAGAACAGCAGGAAGCGGAAATTGAGAATCTGCGGTCCTCCCTCGAGGGCGTGGACGTGGATTTGCAGAACGTCTACCTCAAGCTGCAAGAAACGCAGGCGCAGGTTCCCGGGGCGCAGGCCGCATTATTGCAGGCGCAGAACGACGCCGCAGCAGCCCAGCGCGAACAAGAAAAGATCGGTGCGCGCCTGGATGCCGCCGAAGGTGAACTCGATTCCATCACCTCCTCCATTGCGCAAGGAGAGAAGAAACTGAGCGAAACGCGCGATAACCTCGGTGAGATCGCGCGTTCTGAATACCGCGGGGATAACCGGGTTTCTACCGTGGAGCTCCTCATCGGCGCGAAGTCGAGCGCGGATTTCTTCAACGCGCTTTCCGCGAACCAAGCTATTACCCGGGTGCAATCCCAAACTCTCACCGACGTCACCCAAACAACGGCGGCGAACCGGACCCGCGCCCAGCGGCAAAAGGCAGTGCAAGGGGAGATCTCCCAGCTCAAGAGCCAGGCGGACGCCGCCGTGGCGGAAAAGAAATCGAAAGAAGCAGCAGCCGCGGCCCGCACCAAGGAACTCGCGGATCTCGAAGCTTCTGTCACCCAGCAATCCCAAGCCCTGGAGGCGCGGCGCGGAGAATTCCAGAATTCGCTTTCGGCCATGAACGCGGCCCGCGATGACACCGCCGCGCAGATTGCCCGCATTGACGAAGAAAACCGGCGGCGCGCCGCGGAAGCAGCAGCCCAGGGCGGCGGGGGAGGTGCCCCGGCGGCGCCTCCGGCGGCCTCCGGAGCACTCATCCCACCGGTGCCCGCCCCGCTGTATGTGACCTCGCCCTTCGGGATGCGGGTCTATCCCTTCGACGGCGGCTGGTGGATGCACGAGGGCGTGGACTTGCGTTCAGCCTGCGGTAACCCGCAATATGCGGCGGCTGCCGGCGTGGTGGCTGCGGTGCGGCCGGCCTCCGGTAATGGCACGCACGGCAACCAGGTCATTCTCAACCTCGGCTATATCAATGGCTCGTCCTACGTGGTGGTTTACAACCATCTCTCTGGCTTCAACGTGTCCGTGGGGCAGAGCGTGGGCCAGGGCGATGTGATCGGTTGGACGGGAATGACGGGCATGGTCACCGGCTGCCACGTACACTTTGAGGTGTGGCAGGACGGCGTGGTCATCGACCCGATGTCCCTGCCGGGATTCTACGAATAACGCGCCGGAAACGCTGGAGCACTGGCGAGCCCTGCATATTGGCTAGCCCAGCGCGTTGGCGTAGCTGACCACCTAACCACGAATCGACGAATGAGGATGTCATGACACAAGCACACGGCTCGACCGATCCCGCTCCCACCACCGCCGCGGCCTCGCACGTGCCTGACACCGCGTCGGAAGCAGAAGAACTGGTCCAACCTCGGGTGATGGAGGAGGACGCGGTTCCGGCCGGTGCTGAAACACCGGTTGCAACCACCGAGGTAAGCTTCGGTTCGCCGCGTCAGGACGCACCCGCGTCTGGTTCGCCCGATGTGCCCGCGCCGGCGAAGAAAAAGCAGAAGGCAGATGTGAGCGAGTATTCGCGGCGGCAATTGGAGAAGCGCTACGCGCGCGGGCAGCGTAAAGCAACGGCCTACGAGGTGCTCACCGGGGTGCTGGCGCTCGTGCTCGCCTGGTTCGTGTGGGATCGAGCTGCTATCACCGATTCGCCTTACGCGGTGGGGACGCTGCTTTTCGCGGTCGGTTTCGCGGCGCTCATTGTGCTGGCGATGGTACGCCGCATGATTAATACGATCTCCACGCGGCGGGGGATCGCGGTGGCCGGGGTAGCTACCGGCGTGACTACTTTTGTTATTGGATTGATTATCACTTTGACGGTGAATACTGATGCGGCAGCTGCGCCGTCGTTCTTCACCGATCATCTACTGGACGTGAGCGCGCCGGCGGTGGTGCTGCTGGCCGGAACCCTTGTTTTTGTATGGCTCCTCATCACAGACCAGCGCGAGCTTAAGGATTAGAACGGAGAAAGCCCGAGTGGCGAAGAAAAAAGCGGGGAAGCTGAGCGCGGCCCAGCAGGCGAAAGCCGCGGCCGATGCGCATCAGGTGATCGCGCGCAATAAGAAAGCGCGGCACGACTATTTCATTGAGGACACCTTTGAGGCGGGGATGTCGCTATCCGGCACCGAGGTGAAGGCGCTGCGCATGGGGCGGGCCTCGCTAGTGGATGGCTGGATTGAGGTGGACCGCGGGCAGGTGTACGCGCACGGGATCAATATCCCGATTTACGCGATGGGGACGTGGACGAATCACGCGCCCACCCGCAAACGGCGCCTGCTGCTGCACAAATCGGAGATTGAGAAGCTGGCGCGGGCGGTCGAGGCGAAGGGGTATACGATTGTGCCCCTCGAGCTGTACTTCGTGCGCGGGCTCGCCAAGCTGGAAATCGCGGTGGCCAAGGGCAAGCAGGAATGGGATAAGCGCGAGACAATCCGCCGGCGCGAAGCAGACCGGGAGGCACAGCGGGCCATGTCTGCAGCTAGGCGCCGCGAAGGGCTGGTGCGGTAGCTGACCGTGGTAACGTGGTGAAGAGCTTTCGCTATTGAAGGATGGGTGTGAATCGATGCGCGCCTATAGTGGCGGCGATGCACTGGCCAATCGGGGCTTCGCGAGGATTCCTGGCGAATCACGCTCCTTCATTCTGGAATTTAGCGGAACTACCAAAGAAAAATGAGCACCCGCGCCGAAAAATCGGAGTGGGTGCTCATGATTAGTGGAGATGCCGGGAATCGAACCCGGGTCCGACGATAGCCAAAGGAGTATTCTCCGGGCGCAGTTCGTTGATAGTTGTTTTCGGCTCCAGGGTTCCACACGAACCAGGCCCTGACGAACCTATCTATGTTGGTGTCGCGAGCACGCCCGTAGCAAACGTACTCACCAGTGGCTTTCTAAGCGATGCTGAGGTCTAGGCGGAAAGCACACCTAGTTCAGCAGATTTCGCAGGTCGCTTAGCTTAGGCAGCGAGGGCGAAATCGGTGCTCTTGTTCTTGGCACCTATTGGTTTGCAGAGACGCGTTATCGAGATGACTCTACATCCTCGGCCCGCTTCCCTCCGACTAACTACCGCCGTCGAAACCGATCATCCCCGTATGCTGTTATCAAACAGTTCCACCCGCCCGGCACTCAATGCCACTAGCGCGGTGGATTCATTAGTCTACAACGACGACGCCGTATGCGCTATTCCCGCTGGCAATGTACTTAGAATCCAGTGCCTTTTCTGAGGTGAAGAAATATATATGCCACCGCAGTGGTGCCCGCCGGGCCTGAAAGTGTTGTTGTCGCAATAGTCAAACCTGATACGCAGAAGTATCCCCCTGTGTACGATAACGACGAACAGGGCAGAATAAGCTAAATTTAAGAAATGGGAACTGACATGGCTGCAATGTCCG
Organism: Actinotignum stranguriae; assembly: GCF_051265215.1. Classification (NCBI taxonomy): domain Bacteria; kingdom Bacillati; phylum Actinomycetota; class Actinomycetes; order Actinomycetales; family Actinomycetaceae; genus Actinotignum; species Actinotignum stranguriae. The sequence goes on along the minus strand of NZ_JBOZCJ010000003.1, from coordinate 83,019 downwards.
GCGGGCCGACGTACCGGGTATATCTCGCAGAGAACCGCAAATCTGGAACTCTGTTCCAGCCTGTTTTCCAGGCCTGCCGCGGATAAACGACCAGGTCAGGCAGTCTCTTCCCCGCGCAAGCGGGGGTAATTCTATCCCTATCATTAGCGTGCAAATGGTCAATGACTCTTCCCCGCGCAAGCGGGGGTAATTCGCCTTTTCGCGTTCTTCCGGGCTCAGATTTTCGCTCTTCCCCGCGCAAGCGGGGGTAATTCCTTCCATCGGTCTCATATTCGAAAATCGTTTCACTCTTCCCCGCGCAAGCGGGGGTAATTCCCCATGCCGATTACCACGCTTAGCTTCAAGGAACTCTTCCCCGCGCAAGCGGGGGTAATTCCGTCGCTGTCGGTGAGGGTTTCGTCGAACTTCGCTCTTCCCCGCGCAAGCGGGGGTAATTCCGGCGAATTAGGCCCCGCCACGGTCATTGCGTTCTCTTCCCCGCGCAAGCGGGGGTAATTCCAGTAAGCCGTCCCCGGCTTGCCGTGACCCGGCCTCTTCCCCGCGCAAGCGGGGGTAATTCCGTCCTCTACGGCATCCGCACCCTAGCCAGCCTCTCTTCCCCGCGCAAGCGGGGGTAATTCCCTTTAATGCGAGTTGAACCCATGGTGTTACCTCTCTTCCCCGCGCAAGCGGGGGTAATTCCAGAAAATCTATCAATCCTCACTCTCATCGAATCTCTTCCCCGCGCAAGCGGGGGTAATTCCGTCGGCGTAAACCGATACCCAGAAACAGTCTCCTCTTCCCCGCGCAAGCGGGGGTAATTCCCAAATGACCCCCTACATGCTCAAGACCGCCACCTCTTCCCCGCGCAAGCGGGGGTAATTCCTCAGATGGTGGAAGGCGCAGGGCTTGACCTCGCTCTTCCCCGCGCAAGCGGGGGTAATTCTGTTTTCAAGGAAAACGCCGCCACCGTCCATGCCTCTTCCCCGCGCAAGCGGGGGTAATTCCCGGTGGAAGCAGCGACCACCGCGGCCGCGCTCCTCTTCCCCGCGCAAGCGGGGGTAATTCCTGTGCGCTCTCCATAGCTGGCGGCTTGCTGGACTCTTCCCCGCGCAAGCGGGGGTAATTCCAGCGATAGTTTCGCCGGGCGGGCATATCCGTACTGTTCCCCGCGCAAGCGGGGGTAATTCCCGGCAAAGTAAAGATGATGGCCGCCGCCGTCCCTGTTCCCCGCGCAAGCGGGGGTAATTCCGGGGCAGGCGCGTAAAGAGCTGGAGAAATTCGCTGTTCCCCGCGCAAGCGGGGGTAATTCCGGGTTTCGGGTTGAGTGCGGGCGGGGTCGGGGCTGTTCCCCGCGCAAGCGGGGGTAATTCCTGGGGGGGGTTGAGTTTGCGGGTGTGGGCGGGCCCTGTTCCCCGCGCAAGCGGGGGTAATTCCCGCGCTCGTGCCGGTCAAGTTCAAGGCCGCGTCTGTTCCCCGCGCAAGCGGGGGTAATTCCGCCTACAACATCCCGCTCTCGCGGGTGCTCGGCTGTTCCCCGCGCAGGCGGGGGTAATTCTAACTCGGCGGATGTTTTGACGTCGGCCGCGATCTGTTCCCCGCGCAGGCGGGGGTAATTCCCCCCCCGTGAAAGGAATGGAATAATGGCAGCAACCTGTTCCCCGCGCAGGCGGGGGTAATTCCTTGTAGCTTGGCCCCTCGATAACCGCTAGGCCCTCTTCCCCGCGCCGGCGGGGGTAATTCTAGGGAGATGCGGGTGCCACTGGCGACGTCGGCCTCTTCCCCGCCCAAGCGGGGGTAATTCCGTCATGGTCGTCACCAACGGATCGTTCTACAAATCTTCCCCGCGCAAGCGGAGGAAACTCCAGCGTGTGCCGTGTGCCGTGTGCCGTGTGCCTTGCGGCTTACCGCGCTTGGCCAGGTCCTCCTACACCTCGCTCCACACCTCGTCGACATCCAGAACAAACCACCGTCGAAGGCTGTCGATGAAGTGGATCGCGGAGCCGCGGGACCCGGCGGGGTAATAGGGGAGTTTGGCATCGGACGTGTGTTGCACCTGGTAGCGCGTGATTTCGTGGTATCCGTCGCTCGTATCTGCAAGGGCGCAGATGGGTTCGCGATAATCACCGTAGGCGAGTACACGATGTCCCGAAACTGCCAAGCCTCTCAGCCGCGGTATTTCCTTGCGAGTATCAACGATCCGTGTAATCCGATCTTTTTCAATTGTGACCAATGGGAAATCGGAATAGGGGCAAATGATCGTCCGCTCATCGGTGCAGTTCATGGCGTAGCAATCGGCAATAAAGGTCAGGCGGGCCAAGTCCTCGCCGAACTCCGGTTCTACATCATGCCAGTCAGGATAGAGCCATTCCGCTTGTAGTTCGCTATTCCAGCGGCAGAGCCCGCAAAACCCAAGCGCAAGGTTTTCCGCCTCTCCGCTTTTCTCTCCGCGTACTCCGAAGTCCCAACCGAAGTTACCGAAAACTCCTTCATCGAAATAACTCGTCCAGATGGTGCCATCGCTGAGGGCTTGGACATCCTGGATGCCATCACCGAGTACTCCGGATCGCACCAGCTCCCCGCCCGCAGTGTAGATGTAGGCATTGTGGGTGGCCTCGCGCCGGTCGCTGGACCACCGGCATCGCGCGCCAACGGCGAGGAATGTGCCGTTAGGCAAGTATTGAACATCAGGAACGGACACGGGTAGATCGACGGGCGTAGAAGCAATGCGTACCGTCCCGTCCAGATTATGCAGCACGAAAATCGCGACCGCGTCTTCAGAAACGAAAACCCGCGGAAAATTCTCGTTACGCTCGAAGAATCGCGCCCGTAACCGGTGCTTGCAGAGTGGCTTGGTACCGGGGCGTGATAATGCGCATTTCTTCAGTCTTTCTGTCGCGTCACTTTTTCGCGCTAGGGTACGACGACGCCGTACCTTGTCACGCTACTCATCCGGCCACACATCGTTGATATCCACAGTGAACCACACGCCAAAATCGTCAATCCAATGTATTTTTGAATCGCGGCAACTCGCAAGCCACCACGGACCATAAACTTCTTCTGGAGAATCGATGTGGCACTTCTCAATTTCTTGATACCCGTTCGTCGTATCTGACAAGACGAAGTAGTGATCTCCACCATGCTCCACACAGTAGGCCAGAATGTGTGAACCTGATACGGCAAGGCCACGAATGTCGTGTAGTGCACCGTGGGTTTCAACAATACGTGTGACCTGATCGCCGGCAATGCTCGTGATGGCAAAGTCGTAATTTGGGCATATTGTTGAGACCTTATCGGTACAGTGCAACGCGCGATGGTCGTCGATATATGCATGGCGGGCAAGCTCTTTACCAAAGGTGGGCGTTAGCTCCTCAGCAGTAGGGTAGCGCCAAACGCTCTCGAAGTTGCTGTCCCAGCGGATCAATCCACACTCTCCGATTGGTTCGCGAGTTTCCTTATCCGCGTCATTTGGGCGCAACTGCGCATGCCATCCGTTATTACCGATAATTCCTTCATAGAAATACCCAGTCCAGAAAGTACCATCGCTGAGCGCTTGGACATCGGTAACTCCATCCCCAACAGTCCCGCTTCTGATTAGTTTGCCTTCGACATCGTAGATGAAAGCGTTGTGGTCAGCACGATTCTCCGTTGCGTGCCATCGGCACCGTGACCCGACAAGAAGAAAAGCTCCCGAAGGTAAGGATTGGATATGGGGGAAGCAAACCGGGAATCGAAAAATAGGTGTTTTCTGGGTAACTTTGCCGGTACCGTTATGCTGTGTCAGCAGAGCGTCAACAACACCATTCATATGCACATTAGGGTAACAGCCATCGTCGGACCTCCCAAAAAACTTGTGATAATCCTCGTCCGTGCTCCAGATCGCCACCGGTAAGCCGTCGTAGCTGACGGACGCGTCCACGAGGACAGCCCCGATAACCGGCGGTTCCAGCGTAGCTTGATATTTAGGTGTGATAACGCGCATTTCTTCGGCCATGCTTCAGTCTCTCACAACCAGTTTTTTCGCGCATCGTGGCATATGTGCTGGTAGGCGAAGTGGCGTCGTCGTCGCGCTAAATCGGTGGGACTTAGTTCCCTCACATGCCGCGCATTCTATGGGCGAAGATGAGACAAGCAGCCGCGCGAAAATAAGAAAACACGCCTTTTCGCGGCCGGATTGCGGTGATGATGGCGTCGCGCGCATCGGGCATGGCTGAGTCGATGGAGGGAGGATAACGATGAGCATACGAAAACTTGGCGCGATGGCGGTCGCGCTTCTGCTGGCCTTGCTGGGCATCACGGCCTACTCGCAGGCGCAACCGGTCGATAGTCCGGCCGCGCGGGTCGAGTGCCCGGCCAAGGAACACCCCGATTTCATTACCTTGGAGCTGTGGGGAACGCAGTACACCCGCGATGCCGAAGGTAACCTACAAAAGGATTTACCCAAGGAAACGATCAAGTACGGGGTGTTCAAGGTCTACCAGGACCGCAGCGAACAGCTGTGGATCAATCCCCGCTACGAAGCCAACAAGGACCAATTCGAGGTCGTAAATTACCCCTCAACGGTCGATGAATGGAATTTTACGTTCAGCGTCCCCAAATATGAGCTTGCTGGCCCCACCTGGAGGGATAACGAAGTCGAGTACGGCATCGCGGAAATTCCCTCACCGGGGTACCGCAGCGATAAGGATACGAATCCGGATGGCACCTTCCGATTCACCAATACCTTGGCTACGGATGTCTCGGCAACGAAGGCCTGGCAGGACGACGATAACGCCAAGCAAACCCGCCCGGAGAACATCACTTTCGTGCTGCTGGGTGACGGCAAGGAAGTCGCTCGCAAGACTGTTGGTGCGGCCGAAGATTGGAAAGTCACCTTCGCTGAAGTGGACAAGTGCGCAGGCGGCTACCTCATCAATTACACGATTGTGGAGGAGTCTGTAGAGGGGTACACCACGGCCGTGACGGGGAATATGACGGATGGATTCGTGGTGACGAACACTATCGTGCCGCCGCCCCCGACTCCGACACCTACGGAATCGGAGACCCCCACGCCCACCCCGACTCCGACGGTGCCGGCAACAACCCCGCCGGCAACAACCCCGCCGGTTCCCTCGCAAACGCCAACTCCCACAACCACGCCTACGCCGCGCGAGCGGCTCGTGAAAACGGGAACATCCATGGCCGGTCCGGCCGTGCCCCTGGCGGGCTTTGCTCTCTTGGGAGCGGGAGGTGTGATGGTGGTACGACGGCGCAGCTAAGCACCGTGAACTCCGCACATTAATGTGACTCATCGTGGGGCGGCGACGCCGTAAAGTCGCCGCCCCACACTAGCGCGCCCACCAATGTCCGCGCGTCAGCCAACCACATCCGCCCGTAAGGTCTCTTCACAAAAGAACTTTTTAGTGCCATAGTGGCTTGGTGATGGGGGCACAGGTGCCCCGTTCAGTCTCGCTCACCGTGGCGCCCGCCGCACCGATGGCTGAAAAAACAATCACGTTTCATCAATAACTACAAAGGAGTAACCGTATGTCGATTCGCGTTGCCATTGTGGGAGTAGGTAATTGCGCGTCCTCGCTGGTGCAGGGCGTGACCTACTACCACGGCGCATCTGAAAGCGAAACGGTCCCGGGCCTGATGCATGTGGTATTCGGCGATTACCATATCCGCGATATTGAGTTCGTTGCGGCTTTCGACGTCGACGCTAAGAAAGTCGGCGTCGATCTGGCCACCGCGATCAACGCCAGCGAAAATAACACAATTAAAATCTGCGATGTGGCACCCACCGGGGTGGAGGTGCTGCGCGGCCCGACGCTGGATGGGCTGGGGGAGTACTACCGCGCCACCATTACCGAATCCGAAGCTGAACCCGTTGATGTGGTGGCCGCGCTGAGGGATGCACGGGCCGATGTGCTGGTTTCCTACCTCCCGGTCGGCTCCGAAGAAGCCGCGAAGTTCTACGCGCAAGCAGCCCTTGATGCCGGTGTTGCCATGATTAACTGCATGCCGGTGTTCATTGCCTCCAACCCGGAGTGGGCCCAGAAGTTCACGGATGCCGGCGTGCCGATTGTGGGCGACGATATTAAGAGCCAGATCGGCGCGACTATCACCCATCGGGTGCTCGCCCGGCTTTTCGAAGAGCGCGGGATTTCCCTTGACCATACGTACCAGCTCAACGTGGGCGGCAATATGGATTTCAAGAATATGCTCCAGCGTTCGCGCCTGGAATCGAAAAAAATCTCCAAAACCCAGGCTGTCACCAGCAATATCACCCAGCAGCTCGACCCGCACGATATCCACGTGGGGCCCTCCGATTGGGTCCCGTGGCTCGAGGATCGCAAATTTGCCTTCGTGCGCCTGGAGGGCCGCAACTTCGGTGATATCCCCGTCAAGCTGGAATACAAGCTCGAAGTGTGGGATTCCCCGAACTCTGCTGGCGTGGTTATCGACGCGATCCGCGCGGCCAAGATCGCTCTCGACCGCGGCGTCGGCGGCCCGCTGCTTTCCGCCAGTGCCTATTTCATGAAGTCGCCGGCGCGGCAGCGCCCCGATGAGGAGGCCCGTGCTGCGGTGGAGGCTTTCATCCGCGGGGAAGTGGAACGCTAAACCTCACGCTGAGTACCGGACGCTTCGTGCGAAATACCCGGCTTTTTGCCTAAATGACCGTGGCGGCCGTTTCCACTACAAGGAGCGGCCGCCACGCATATGTACCGATATACACCGGGGTGCTACACAATCGCCCCGACTGCTTTACCGCGCCCCGAGCACGCACCGGGCGATTAATTGGTCAATACGGCGTACGTCAATCTTTTCGTCCAAACTAATTCCGATATGCCCGGCCATAGTCCAGAGTTTGATTTCTGCGCTGATGTCCAAATATCCTGCGTTTTTGGTTGACCACATTTTGATAGAACTATACGGAAGGGAGTAAATTTCAACTTTTTTGCCCGTGAGTCCTTGAGCATCACGCACAATTAACCTTTTTGACGTGAATATAGCGCTATCGCGCGCCGCTTTGTATGCGGCATATGGTTCCTCTCCTTCGACGAGGATGTTCTCCACGTCCGGTGGTATAGGAATCTCTCGCGAGAAGATCCATGTGGCAAGCGGTGCAAGTTCCATTGTTGTTGTCTCTTTCGGTCCTAGTGCGAACACCGCTGTTCGCAGCGATACAGCCATTTTTGCACGCCGGGACTGAGTTCAGGTAGGTACGACGGCGCAGCTCACGAGCCTGTGGGCACCCGAGCCACCACTGGTTCGCTACCGAGTTTTCACCCCGGTAGCCTCCTTCGCGTTGGCTCCCATCTCAGCATTAGCCATTTTCATGACGTTCCAACCTTGCTTAATAAGTAACGCCTGAAGGGGGAGTCGGCCGTAAGCAATAGCCTTGAGCCGCCAGGGCTTGTCTTGCCACTGGTGGGCCATGTAGATATTCGCCGGGAAAACGGCCAGGAAAAGGGCGATTGCCGCAGCGCCGCCGAGTTTGCGGGTGCGGGGCTGTGCAATGAGTCCGGCTGTCGCTAATTCGGCCACCCCGGAGGCGAGGGTATAGGCGCGCGGCTGGCCGGGCAGTTGGGGCGGGATGATGGAGTCGAAAGGTTTGGGGGCAACGAAGTGGAGGCTTCCCATCCCGGCGAGCAGGCCGGTCAGGAGTTGTGGATCTTTGCGTGGCATAGCTTGATCGTAGACCTGGCATGAAGCCATGTTCAACCATTTCACGAGCGGGTGCGACAGGCCGGAACTGAATTCCGTGCCGAATTTGTCACTAGACAACCATGAACACATTACGTACTTTTCGTCAATTATCGTGTGGTGCCCACTACATAAAATCCTTTACCAATTGGTGAAACTTCATTTGAGATAAACGGGTTGGGTCAAGGGTCCTAGAATTTGCCGTGCTATGGTGGCGCGAAAAAAACGCGGGGGGGGGTGCTATTTCTGGGGATTTTTGCGCCATAGTACGCCAACTTGCCAAGTGTAAAGATTTGCAAAAAATTTTCAGGATGGAAGCAATCTAGGAACTTTGGCGGATATGAATCACGTTTTGACCTACTGGACAGTAGGTATTCATTCCCGTAGGTTGTTAAGCTGATTGATAACTATTAGTTATACGGCGGGCTGATAAACCACTTCCGGTGATCAAACCTTCGTGTAATGGACAGGATGAGCGTGAGTTTTCGGGCGATACCGGCAACGGTTGCAACGATCATGGCCGCACTGATGACCAGCCACGCCACGGGTCTCCCTTTTTCGGAAGCCCCGGCACCTCATCCCACTCCCGGTGTAACCACCGCACAAAACGCTAGTGACCAGCCCACCTCGGAAACTTCGGAGCCTGGCACCGCCGCCACGGATCCTGCGCAGCCCGAGCCTGCCAGCCCGGCAGCGCCGTTGCCCATCACTGAAGAAGGTACGGCAGAAGCGGAAACGGCAGAAGGTGCAGCCGGCACCACCGAACCTACTTCGGCGCCGGAAACCGATCCGAGTGCCGCGGAAACCGCAGAGGCCACCACTCCGTTGGATCGGGCGCAGAAGAGCTGGCGCGAACAGCTTGGAACTCTTGAGCAGCCGGAAACCGCTCCGCGTGACGGCTCGGCCAGCCTACTGGCTGCACCTCCTAATCACTTCGCCCCGCGCAACGTACGGGAAACTTCTATGCAGCAGTGCTCCGGTCGCGGTTTTTACTCCATGAGCTCCGGTAAGGGTGAAATTAATCTTCTTACTGTCAAGCCGAATGGAGGGCTCGGTTCCGAACCTGTCGGGCGCGTGGAATGGCGAAAGGACTGGACCGCTGGTCCGAAAAAGGTCGGGTATGACGCGCTGGCGATTGCCGCGGATGGGTCCATGTGGCATACCGAGTTACGCGGAGAAACTACGCCGGGTGCAAGCCCGGAAACTTGGATCGCGCACGGGCGTATCAGCAACACTGGCGAAAAAGGATACGAATCCCTCGTGAGGTACAAAGTGCTGTCGCCGGAGATGCCGATCAAGGGTGGAACGATGTCTCCAGGCCGAGATGGTAAATACTTTATGGTCGGTGACGCGGGTAAGGCGAAGCCCGGGAGGCCGAACGATCCTTACACCTCCAAGCGTAAGCTCGTGGTCTTCGATCCGGCCACGAACCGCCTGGTGACTCTTGGATACCTGGAGACCACCAGCCTGTCCTCAGCCATTTTCTCTGATCTTATTTTCGATAAAGAAGGAAATCTTTATCTTCTCTCCGGTTCTTCCGAGGGGCGTAAGAATAATCAGGGCCGTGATTTTTCGGGTCTCAGCCAAATGCGTATTGACCGCATTGATGCGGCAGACCTCAAGAATGCATATGACGAAGCGATTAAGAAGGGGCAGTACGCAAGTCCGAGTGACTCGCGCACGAACCCGGTGATCAATCTGGGCACGATTCGCAATCGGAATTTCCCGAAGCTTCCGAGCAAACTGATTCGCTCGTTCTTCATGAACCTTCGCATGTTCGAGCCGGATGGTTTGGCGGCTGGTCCGAATGGGTCCTTTTATGTCTCGGGTCGTTATACCGGCCAGCACGGTAACCTGCAGCCGGGGCAGGCAGGTCTTCCTCAAGCGCGGGTTTACGAAGTTGATATTATTTCCGGCCAGGTGAAGAACAACGGAAACCCGGTCTTCCAGGTGCCCAAGGCGCCCACTGATCCGAACGGGCAGTGGGCGGATCAGGCGATTGCCGATACTGAAGGCTGCGCAGACCTTCCCACGATTAGCGCGGAAAAGAACATTACTCAGCGCCTGAACAGCAGTGATCAGTTCACCGTCACGGTTGCCGAGAAGAACCCCGGTAATAATCCGCTGGGCGGTGCACCGTATTCCGAATCGGTTACGACGACGGGCCAGGCCACCGGTCCCCAAACGGCGACGCGCAAGATGCTGCGTGGCCGGGATCGCGTATATGTGCTCAAGGAGCAGCTGGCAGATGGGTCGGCCTCGTCCCTCAGTGACTACAACAAAGTATGGAGCTGCACGGACAAGCTGGGGCGGAATGTTCGGGTTCATAACCAACGTGAGGATGGCGGTGCCTTTGTCGGGGAAGTGACCTCGCCCGCTGTGAACGGGAATCTCACCTGTTCGGTGTTGAATAGCCCGAAGGTGACGTCTTTGACCGTGGAGAAGCGCGATAGCGAATGGAATGATCCGCTGCCCGGAGCTGTTTTCGACCTGTGCGAGGATACCAACGGGAACGGCCGTTGCGATGCTGGTGAGCCGCGTCAAGGCGAGCGCACCACGGATCGATACGGCCGGGCCAGGTGGGACAATGTGCTCATTGGCAGGCGCTACGTGGTGGATGAAGTATCTGCGCCGCGCGGGTACCGTCCGGCGGGTGCGCCCCAGGTAGTAACGACGGCGCAGCAGAATCCGCCGGTCATCATTAAGAATGATCGCGTGCGTGGCACCATCGTCTGGGAAAAGAAGGAAACCGGGTCGGAGAAATTCCTCAAGGGATCCGTATGGACGGTGCGCGATCAGCATGGGCGGCCTTTCGAGGTAAGCGATTGCGTGGGGGAGACCGCGCAGGCGTGCCCGGCCACGAAGCTCTGGCAGGATCAGGATCCGCGCCCGGGCAAGTTGCGCCTGGAAAACGTTCCCTGGGGTGCCTACACCCTGGAAGAAAAGACCGCGCCGCTGGGCTACGTGAAATCCACCGAGGTGAAAACCGTGGAGGTGGGCGCCACAACGGTCACGAATGACCGTAACGAGCCCGTGGAACTGAATCTCGGCGCGATTTATAACAAGCTTCGTGAGGCACCGCCGCTCCCACTCACCGGTGGATGGAGCGAGGACGCGTTCCGCACGGCAGGCTTCGCGGTGCTCGGGGGAGCTGTGCTCCTGGTGAGCATCGTGATGATCAGACGGCGAAACCGGGGGTGAGCGTGAAATAAGGCTCAGCCACTGAGAGCTGTGCACGTCAAACTGTGCAGCTAACGCCGCCCTTCGGGCAGAAATAACCACAAAACTAATTGAAGCAATATGTGCTGCAATCACGGAGAGGACTACCATGCAGCTGAAGAAATCTATCCGCGCGGTGCTCGCCGCCCTGATCACCGCCCTGCTGGGCGCCGCTGGTCTGGTGCTCGCACCCGGGGCCCACGCTGTGCCGGGTGCTGACACCCTCGGCAACCCCGATCTTAACGCTAAGGGTTCCATTACGGTTCACAAGTACAAGAACCCGGCCTGGAATAAAGACAATAATGGTCGTCTAATCACGGATGTTCCGCAGGGGGCAGAAGCTCTCGACGGTATCGAATTCATTCTCCAAAAGGTTGATGGAATCAATCTTTCCAACCCGGACGAGTGGGAGAAGATCTCCAAGCTCAAGTACGATGAAAATACCAAGAAGGTCACGTACGAAGGTAACGACGTGGCGCTGAACGCTGCCGAGACTACTAAGACGACCGCTAATGGTGGCACTGCGCAGTTTGCAGATTTAGCTGCTGGTGTGTACCTCGTTCGCGAAGGTAATACGGGTGATCACAAGGTCATCGAAAAGGCTCAGCCCTTCTTTGTGTCCATTCCGTTCCCTTCGAAGGTAGCTGACAAGGCCGAATGGATCTACGACGTCCATGCTTACCCGAAGAACACCGTGTCCGATGACGGCACCAAGACTCTGAAGGACGAAGCCGCTCAAAAGGTTGGCGACATCGTTAAGTGGGATATCAAGTACAAGGTTCCGGCGCTGAAGAAGGACGAAACCTACAAGAAGGTCGGCATGGTCGATCAGCTCAATGCTCACCTCAAGTACGTCTCTGCAACTGTGACCTTGGGTGGTCAGGCTCTTACGGAAAACACCGATTACACCCTTGATGTGAACCCGGCTGCTAAGGATGATACTGACGTCTCGGTGCGTCAGACCGTTACCGTGCAGCTCACTCAGGAAGGTCTGAACAAGGTCAAGGCCGGCCAGGAATTCAAGGTTGAGCTTTCGACCCAAATTACCGGCCTCCCGAAGAATGGCGAGATTCCTAACTCCTTCGGACCGATCGTTAACGAATACAACCCGGGTACCGAAACGACCACCAGCAACCGCCCCGTGAAGCTCGGTAACCTGATTCTGCTCAAGCAGGATAAGGATAACCAGAAGCCGCTGAAGGGTGCTGAATTCGAAGTATTCGCTACCCAGGCTGAGGCTGAAGCTGGTACGAACCCCATTGCTTCCGCGACATCGGATGATGAAGGTAAGGTTCGTTTCCCGGGTCTGGTTCTTGGAGATGCTAATAGCAAGCAGTTCTTCGTCAAGGAAAAGAAGGCTCCTGCCGGTTACGTGATTAGTACCGAAGTCAAGCCGGTTACTGTCAATAAGGGAGAGACTACTGAAGTCGGACTCACTGTTGATAACACCAAGCATGACGGCCCGAACCTGCCGCTGACCGGTGCTGCCGGCCAGCTCATGCTCACCCTCGGTGGCCTCGCGCTGCTGGGTGCTGCTGGTGGCTTGACCGTCGCTCAGGTTCGCCGCAACCGCGCGGTGAACGCCTAAGCACAGAACTGACCGCGTAACTTTCGCGGCCTACCGAACGGGTGGGGAGGTGCCATCTGGTACCTCCCCACCCGGGTCTGTATCTCATGAAGAAAAACCTGCTGCTGCCCTACCTCATCGGGCTCCTTGTTATCCTCGGGCTCACGCTACTGGTGTACCCGCACGCCGCCGCCTGGCTCTCCCAATACGAGCAATCCAAAGTCACCGGGGCGTACTCCGAGCAAATCGCTACCGCCCAGCCCGATAAAGATACCCAGCTAGCCGCCGCGCATGCCTATAACGAAGCATTCAACGCTGGCGCGGTCCTGGAAGCCAATGAACGCAAAGCCACCGGCACCGGCGACACCACCGCCGCAGACGGCATCTGGCCATACGAAAAAATCCTTGCCGCGGACTCCGAGGGCCTCATGGCCCGACTCCGCATCCCCACTATCGACGTTGACCTACCCGTCTACCATGGCACTTCAGATGAGGTTCTCAACCGCGCGGCCGGCCACCTAGAAGGCACCTCACTACCCGTGGGCGGGCCCAGCACCCGCGCCGTTATCACCGCGCACCGCGGCCTCGCGAACGCCCGCATGTTCACCGACCTCAACAAAGTCAATGTGGGGGATACCTTCACCATTGAAGTGTTCGGAGATGTACTCACCTATCGCGTGCGGGATACCAAAGTAGTAGCGCCGGAAGATACCGATACCCTGCGGGTAGAAGAAGGCAAAGACCTCGTCACCCTGGTGACCTGCACCCCGCTCGGTATTAACTCCCATCGCATCCTAGTCACGGGGGAGCGCATTATCCCCACCCCGGTAGCGGACGTAGAAGCCGCGAATAAACCCTCCGATCTGCCGCGCTTCCCGTGGTTCGCTATTGCGTACGGAGTGGCTGTGCTGGCCACCATCGGGGTGCTTGCGCGTACGACGTGGAAAGAGCGCCGCCGCGCCCAGAAAGCAGCAGCCGCCCGGAAAGAAGCCTCGGCTCAGAAGGTAGCAGCCGCTCAGGAAGAATAGTGCCCGCTATTCAGGACAGTTCCTCGTCAGCACGTAAGAATTCATCCCTACCGATGGTGAAGCGCCGCTTCGCCACCGGCGCGGGTGGTGCGGGAAGCGCAATAGCCTCAAGGCCGGTATCGGTCACCCGCACGAGGAGCTGAAGCTTCCCCTGCTCCACCAGGTAAAAAGCACGCGGATGCGGTCCATCCAACCACCCCCGGAAAGCATCCAAATCCAGCATGCTCATAATAAAGAAGCCAGCCGACTTCAATCGGAAATGGCTGGGCCGTGCCTCCAGGTACCAGATCCGCGCCTCCGGGAAGAGCTCACGCACCTGATTATCCGCATCGCGCCGTTCCGCAGCCGCGAGCTCAGACTTGTGCCGTTCCGGATCAGCTACCAGCGCGCTGTGCACATTCTCCGCGGGGCGCCGCAGCACCACCGTGCCAAATGCTGACATCGGCGTTTCGGGATCACGCATCGAGGGCCGCTTTGCCATCAGGCACCTTCCTTTCCAGAGCCCGCGGGAGCCGTAGCGTCAGCTGCCGGAACGGCAGCTGCGGCGTCGTCGCCCTCACTCGGGCAAGGCGCGGGGAGGCTCCACTGCAGCGGAATTGCCCCGCGGCTGCGATCCGGATGCTGAATAACATCGAGAAGGCCCAAGATAGTGGGGGTGAGCGCCGTCGTGCCGGTATACGCAAGATAGCGGGACTGCCAGCGCGGCTTGAACTTTTCTTTATAGGAACGCAAGCCCTTGAAATTGTAGAGACGGTCCCCGAAATCGTAAATCACACGCACCACCTTTTCGCGCGCCCGTGAGAAGCGCGTGGTGCCGGTATTAGACATAGGCGCCATCCCCAGATTCACGTGGGTATAGCCGTTGTCCTTCGCCCATTCGATAAGGGAAACGAAAATACCGTCCATGGTGCCGCCCGGCGCGTCCGGGCGGATGCGCATGAGGTCCACGGAGGCAACCCCCGGGGCCATCGGCATGAGGCTCGCGAAACCTTCGATACGCTCCTCCCCGCGCACCAGCAGCACCGGGGTGCGGCCAATATAGGAGGCATCGAAGAAACCGAGGGAGAAGCCCATCTCCGCGCGCTTGCCCAGCCACGCATCCGAAACCTCGCGTAGCTGCTCCAGGAACTCAGGAGTATAGGGCGGGAAATGCACCTCGAAATGGGTGCCCTTTTCGCCCATCCGGTTACGCATACGCCGGAATACCTTGCCCTTATTGCCCACATTGGAATACGTGGCCAGATCCACGGTGGCATCCTCCCCGATTTTCACGAAGGAGAAACCGATATTCGCGCACGCCCCCAGGTAGATATCCGCAATCTCGTAAATCGCGACCGAGCAGCCGTGTTCATCGGCATAGGTGACGAATTCCTCGAAAAGCTCCTCGAAAGCAGCCTCATCCCCGAAAGGATCACCGAGTACCAGCATGGAGGAACGGTAGGGGCGGTAGAGGAGCGCGGCGCGCCCGTTAGACGAATAAAAGACCTGCTTATCGCCCAGGTAGAAGAGGTGGGTGAAAGCGTTACCGGCATTGTGTTCGGCCAGGAACGCCTCGAAACGCTGCACATCGGCCGGGGTGGGAAGCTCGAAATGCGGGGCGCGGGAACGTGAGAAGAGCAGCGCGAGGGAAATAAGGGAAACGAAGCAGATCATGCTCAGCCCGGTGAGAAGGGCGTGCGCGGTGGGGTATACGTGCGCCTGCGGGGCACCGTGGATCCAACGCCAGGCGAAAATTGCCAGCGGGATACCTACCGCGATCACCGCGGAAAACGCGAAAGAACGCCATTCGAAGGGGAGGGGTTCGCGGTTGAAGGCCCCGCGTGCCAGGTAGAGCAGAATCGAGAACAGAATGATGACGATGAGCGCGCCGGTATCTAGCCCGCGCGCCACCGAGGCCACCGCGGCTACGCCTAGCAGGATCAAAATGATGGGGAAGACGCGGCTGACACGCTGGCGCACCCCGCGCGCCAAAATGAGCAGCATGATCCCCACCAGCAGCGAGACAATGCGCGAGGAGCGGATCATTTCGTGGGGGAGGAATACATGTAGCAGCGCCACCCGCGCGTAGAAAGAAGGCGCGAAAGCATTGACGATGGAGAAAATCCCCAGGATCACCACGCCGGTGGAGAGCGCATTAATGAGCCAGCGTTCACGCTTATCACGGTCCTCCAGGCCCAGGCGCGGGTAGGCGTATTCGGCCAGCCAGTACACGGTGGCCGCCAGCCACGGTAGCGCGTAGTAGGTAACCCGGTAAACGATAATCGCAAGCACCAGGGTGGAGGAATCAAAACCGAGGTGCTGAAAGAACACGATAACGGTGAGGTCGAAGGTTCCCAGCCCCGCCGGGATAAAGCTGAGCAGGCCCACGAGCGTTGCGGTGGCGTACACAAATACCGCCTGCACGAAAGAAACCTCGCCCAGGAACGTGCGCACGCAAATCCAGAAGAACACCGCCGCGGCCAGCCAGTCCGCAACAGAGGCGAAAAGCATCTGGAGTTTCTGCCGGAAGTTCTGGGTGCCGATCGCGGTGGTGCGCAGGTCAATCTTCCAGATATGCACCTTGCCGGCCAGGAAATACACCGGGATGTACAGGCAGGCCACCACGGGCACGATGAGGAAACGCCCGTCATAACGGAACGCGAAAGGGAGGGTGGCCAGCAGCATGGCGAAAAGTCCGAGCAGATTCGCGGCCCACACCGCAACGCTGGCATCCACGGCGGCTTTGGTGGAGGCCCCGGCCCGCTTGTAGTAGCGCGAGCGAATCGCCCCGCCGGTCAGCCCGCCCAGCCCCGCGAAATTATTGAAAGCCTGGGCAATCCACCCGGTTTTCACGGCGGTTCCCACCGGGACCTCCACCCCGAAATGCCGCGAAGCGAAAATGTCATAAATACCGGTGGCGGTAAACGCCAGGAAACCGAGAGCCACGAGCTCCACGAGGACCACCGGCGGCGTTGAGCTGAGGACCCGCGCCATATGCTCCCCGCTCAACTCTTGAAGTTGCGTACGAGCCACGGCCGCCACCCCGGCGATCACCAGCACATAGAAAGTGATTTTGAAGGGGCGGGGATGGGAGCGGATGAAAGCGACAAGTCGCGACACCGGGGAACCTTTCTTCGACGACGACGCCTCGGCCCGCGTGCTCGCTTTCGCGCTACTGACCGGCCCGGAGGCATCCTGAACCTTACTCATTATGCCCTGAAACCAGGCCCGTGCGCCGGTAAATGGAGGCGGCAAGGCCGCGCAAAACCTGTGACAACTGTGGAAATTGGTGGGAGTTGTGATGTATGTCTTAACCGACACGCGGCGATTTCGCAGAAAATTCTCACTTTGGCGCCAGTTTCCGCTACATTTTTGCTTAGTGGTTCTTATGAGCCATGTACCTGAACAGATATCGAGAGGTATTTTCATGTCCGTTAACCGCACAGAGCTCATCGCAGCTATCGCCGACCGTTCCGGCCTGTCCAAGTCCGATGCCGATAAGGCGATCGCCGCGCTCCAGGAAGTGCTCGTCGATTCGCTTTCCAAGGGTGAAGCCGTGAAGATCACCGGCCTGCTCTCCGTGGAGCGCACCGAGCGCGCCGCCCGCAAGGGCCGCAACCCCCGCACCGGTGACGAAATCGAGATTCCCGCCGGCTACGGCGTGAAGATCTCGGCTGGCTCCAACCTCAAGAAGGCTGTGTCCAACAAGTAACGCCACGGGCTGTCCAGCATCGCCTCCTCGGTTCACGCCGGGGAGGCGATTCTTCTTTGTGGTGAGGTGAGGTACGACGGCGCCGCCCGGCTGCTTCCCACTCCCGGCACGGGCCGTACAATAGAGCCCATGAGTACTTCCCTTCCCGATCCTTTAGGAACTCCGGGCGCACCATCGGCCCCGGCCGGCCCGGCTACGGAATCTCAACAATCCGTAGGGTTGCTCGAGCGCACCGAAGAACGCCTCTCCCACGGTGACGAAGAGCGTTTTTCCCACTATGTACGCAAGGACCGCCTCGTGGCCTCGGCCGTATACGGTCAGCCCGTGGTGGCGCTGTGCGGGAAGATCTGGATTCCTTCGCGCAACCCGGATCGTTACCCGGTGTGCCCCACCTGCAAGGAGATCCGCAAACAGATGGGCAACCAAGGCTCCGGATGGCCCTTCGGGCCGGACGTGCCGGGAAGTGGCAAGTGAGTCTGCACCGTTCGATTCCCGCTTCCACCCCGCATAGTCCCTCTGTTTCCGCCGCTTCGAATCTCCCTCCGGCTTTCCCGGCCCGCGCGGCCTGGGGAACCACCTCGAGCCTGCGTTCCTGGCAGGCCGAAGCGCTGCGCCTCTACCTGGAGCGCATGCCCCGTGATTTCCTCGCGGTAGCCACCCCCGGCGCGGGAAAAACTACCTTTGCGTTGCGCGTCGCCGTCGAAATGCTCGCGCGCCACGAGGCTCGCACCATCACGGTGGTCTGCCCCACGGAACACCTGAAAACCCAGTGGGCGCAGGCCGCGGCCCGCGTGGGTATTCAGCTGGACGCTGATTTTACGAATGCGCAACGCACCGAGGGCTCTTTCTTCAACGGGGTGTGCGTGACCTATGCTCAGGTGGCCGCCAACCCCGCCCTGCATCGCGAACGCACCGCTGCGCGGCCCACCTTCGTGATTCTGGATGAAATCCACCACGGCGGGGATGCACTCTCCTGGGGCGATGGCATCCGCGAAGCCTTCACCCCGGCGGCGCGGCGCCTGGCCCTCACCGGCACGCCGTTCCGTTCGGATACCTCGCCTATCCCTTTCGTGACCTACGAACCGGATGGCTGCGGCAACCTGCGCTCGAAAGCTGATTACACCTACGGCTACGCCCAGGCCCTGCGTGACGGGGTTGTCCGGCCCGTTATCTTCCTGTCCTATTCCGGGCAGGTGCGCTGGCAGACGAAACAGGGGGACGTGGTGGCCGCGACCCTGGGGGAGCCGCTCACCAAAGATATGACGGCGCAGGCGTGGCGTACCGCCCTCAACCCGGGCGGGGAGTGGATCCCGGAGGTGCTGTCCGCCGCGAACGAACGCCTCACGGTGGTGCGCCGCTCACTACCTGATTCGGGTGGGCTGGTGATCGCCTCCAACCAGAAAGACGCGCGGGCTTACGCGGATATTCTTACCGAGATCACCGGGGAGGCCCCCACCGTGGTACTTTCCGATGATTCAGGTGCGAATGAAAAAATCGCGAGCTTCGCGGATTCGGATTCCCGGTGGATGGTGGCGGTGCGCATGGTATCCGAAGGTGTGGACGTGCCGCGGCTAGCGGTGGGCGTGTACGCGACTTCGGCCTCCACACCGCTGTATTTCGCGCAGGCTATCGGGCGTTTCGTGCGGGCGCGCCGGCGCGGGGAAACCGCGACGGTGTTTCTGCCGTCCGTGCCGGTGCTGCTTGAGCTGGCCGCTCAGATGGAAAAGGAACGAGACCACGCCATTTCGAAGCAGGCGGAGGTGAGCGGCTGGGAAGATGAGCTGCTGGAGGCCGCCAATCGGGAAGAAAAAACCAGTGAGGAACTCGCCGGCCCGGGCTACGAAGCCCTGGAATCGGGTGCGCTTTTCGATAGGGCGCTTTTTGACGGCGGTGAATTCGGGCTCGGGGCAGCTGTCGGTTCGGAAGAAGAAGCCGATTTCCTGGGGATTCCCGGCCTGCTTGAACCCGAAGAAGTAACTACGCTGCTGCGGGCCCACCAGGCCGAGCAGGCGAAAAAGGCCCGCACCCAGCGCCCGGCCGCCGGAACCGATGAACTTACCCGGCGGCGCACCGCCCGTAAGGAACTCACCCAGCTGGTGGCTGCCTGGGCGAAGAAAACCGGGGACCCGCACGCCCTTATTCACACCGAGCTGCGCCGGGCCTGCGGCGGCCCGGAAGTGGCGCGCGCCAGTGCCGACCAGATTGAGGCACGCGTGAAAACACTGCGGCGCTGGTTCGTGGGCCAGCGCTAAGCGCGTCACCCCCGAAACAGCGCCGTGTGAGTGCGCGGCCGGTGCAGCAAGTCGCAACGGCCGCAGCGAGCAGAAAGGCGAGCGGGAATTAAGCCGCGGCGTCGTCGCCCGGGAAAATATCCACCATGCGGGTGGGGATAGCGGGTTCCCCGGCGGAGAGGCGCCAACCGTCGTAGGGGAGGGCGTCGCGCGAGGTATCGTGGCGCAGGCGGGCCGCGGAGAGGACCTCCGTGCCGCAGTAGCGTTCATCGATCACGCCGGCGTTCACCAGGTGGACCTGAAGCGGGCGGGCACCCTGCTTCTCCAGGTAGGCCAGGCCCTCCGCGAAACTAGCGGCGCTCACCACCAGCTCTTCGGTGGCATGCCCCCCGCTTTCCAGCCGCCCGGCAACCTTGAGGCCACCCACAGAAGCCTTGTTTTCCGAGGCCTTGGCGACCTCTTCGGGCCGGCCATCCGCACCTTCGCGCTGGACCAGCTTGTACACCATTTGCGCGGTGGGAACTCCCGAACCGGTTACCAGCCGGGTCCCCACCCCGTAGCCATCCACCGGAGCGGAATTGAGCGCCGCAATCGCGTATTCATCCAGGTCCGAGGTGACGGTAATCTTCGTGGACGTGGCCCCCAGGCGATCAAGCTGCTCACGCACCTGGAAAGCCGTTGCGATCAAATCACCCGAATCGATACGCACCGCGCCGATCTCACCGCCGGCAGCGCGCCCGGCCGCCACCGCATTCTCCACACCCTGCGCGATATTGTAGGTATCCACGAGGAGGGTGGTGCCGGTGCCCATCGCCGCGATCTGAGTATCAAAAGCTTCGCGCTCCGAATCATGGACCAGGGTGAAAGAATGCGCCGAGGTGCCGGAAACCGGGATCCCGTACTGGCGCCCGGCCTCCAGATCCGAAGTGCCCACAAAGCCCGCGATATAGGCCGCGCGGGCCGCGGAAACAGCGCTGCGTTCGTGGGTGCGGCGCGCCCCGAAGTCCACGCAGGGCCGCCCGTGCGCCGCAATCGTCATCCGCGAGGCAGCCGTCGCCACCGCCGAGTCATAGTTGAAAATAGATAGCGCGAGAGTTTCCAGCACGCAGCACTCCGCGAAAGTTCCCACCGCGGTGAGAATCGGAGAGCCGGGGAAGTACATTTCACCTTCCGCGTAACCCCAAATATCACCGGAGAATCGGAATGTGCGCA
The DNA here is from genome assembly GCF_051265215.1 of Actinotignum stranguriae. Lineage (NCBI taxonomy): Bacteria > Bacillati > Actinomycetota > Actinomycetes > Actinomycetales > Actinomycetaceae > Actinotignum > Actinotignum stranguriae. The sequence continues at coordinate 62,403 of NZ_JBOZCJ010000003.1, read as the reverse complement.
GCCACTCCAAAGCGGAATCGGAAACGATCTTATTGGCGCGCAAATACTCAATTTCTTCTTCCCCGAAACGGAAATTCTTCAGGGCGTCGAGGAGACGGCCAGTTCCGGCCACCACCCCGTAGCGGCGCCCGCCCGGGAGCCGGCGCGCAAAAATCTCAAAAACGGCCCGCCGTTGGGCCTTTCCCGACTGCATGGCGGCATCCACCATGGTCAGCTCGTACATATCAGTGAGCAAAGCAGTTGAAACACTCATATGCACGAGTCTACCCGCGCCCGCCTGAGCTGGCCGGGGATGATTGGCCGCGCCGGTTAGAGCTTGGCACTAGGATGGAGATATGAGCGCGCACCCATCTTCTGAAGATTTAGGGGCCAGCAGCCCAGCCACCCACACCGAAAGCCTCACGCTTTTCGAAGCGGTAGCCGGCCCGGCCCGTGCCTGGCGTACCGTTGTTCACGATGACCCGATCAACCTCATGAGCTATGTGCAATGGGTGTTCCAATCCTACTTTGGCCATTCGGCCGACCGTGCCCTCACCCTCATGCTAGAGGTCCATACCCGCGGGCGCGCCGTCGTATCATCCGGACCGCGCGAGCAGATGGAAACAGACGCCCGGGCCATGCACACCTACGGCCTGCTCGCCACCATCGAAGAAGAACCGGAAGGTGGAAGATAACCATGCTGCCTTTCCGCCCCGCCCGCGGCGGCTACCGCGCCAGTGTTGACGCGACCGAACGGCAACTTTTTGCCGGACTCGCCCGCGACGTCGCAACACTGCTCGGCTACAACCTGGACGAAGAAATGCACGACGAAGGTAGCCGAGCCGGCGATCTTACGGGTGGAACTAGCCACCTGACGGGCGGAACTAACCACGTGACGGGTGGAACTAGCGCGCAGCACGTGGAAGAATCCAGCGATGTGCTTGCCTCCTACGAACGTGAATTAGCTGATCTGGAGAGCACACGCTGCTACGTTCCCGCGCGCAATATGGATACCGCCCTCGCCCGCCTCCTCCCCGATATGTCGGAAGAACCCGCGCTCGCGGACGAATTACGTTCGCTCACCGAATCCGCGGTCTGCCACGCAAAAATCTGCAACTTGCTGGTTTTCTATACTTCGCTGGCAAGCGAGAAAGTGTGGGTGAGTAATGAGGATGCCGGGGCGTGGCTGGCCGGTGCTAATGATATCCGCATCGTGCTCGGCAGCCGCCGCAATATCACCACGGCAGCGGAATCGCAGGCGGTGACCTCGCGTGCGCTCAGCATTATGGAATCCGAACGCCCCCAGATCGATACCACCGACGATATGATCGGCGTGCTCTACGTGATTATCGCGTGGTGGCAAGATTCACTCATCACTGCCATTCAGAACAAGGACCTGCGGCGGTAACTTGACAGTATGGATTCCCGTCCCATTGGTATTTTTGATTCCGGCGTAGGTGGCCTCACGGTGGCGCGCGCCATTATTGATCAACTTCCGGGCGAATCCATTACCTATATCGGGGATACCGCGCACTGCCCCTACGGCACCAAATCCATCCCCGAGGTGCGCTCCTACGCCATGGATATCATGGATAAATTGGTGAGATCCGGTGTGAAAATGCTGGTTATCGCCTGCAACTCGGCTACCTCCGCGGCGCTTGCCGATGCGCGGCAGCGTTTTGCTACGGAGATGGGGATCCCGGTGCTGGAGGTGATTCGCCCGGCGGTGCGCCGCGCGGTACGGGCCACCCGGAACGGGAAAATCGGGGTGATCGCCACTCCGGCTACCATCGAATCGGGCGCGTACCAAGATGCTTTTACCGCTGCCCCGAATCTGGAGCTGACCACCCGGGCTTGCCCGGAGTTCGTGGAGCTGGTGGAACAGGGGCAGACGGCCGGCGCCCAGGTGCAGGCGGTGGCCGAACATTACCTGGCCCCCGTGCGGGCGGCCGGAGTGGATACTCTGGTGCTTGGCTGCACCCATTACCCGCTGCTCGCCGGCGTGATCTCCTACACCATGGGGGAGGACGTCACTATCGTGTCCTCCGCGGATGAAACCGCCCGCGACGTTTACCGCGCACTAGCTACCCGCGATATGTTTGCCGGCCCGGGCACCCCCCGGCGCCGCTTCTACGCCACCGGTGACCCGGTGAGTTTCGGGCGCCTCGCCCGCAGATTCCTCGGTCCGGAAGTAGGAACTGTGCTATCTACGGAGGAACTCTCGGCATGAGACTGACAATCATTGGATGTTCCGGCTCGATGTCCGGGCCCGAATCGCCGGCCTCGGCCTACCTGATCCAGGCAGATGGTACAGACGCGAACGGTACTCCGCGAACCTACACGTTCACCTTGGATTTCGGTCCCGGTGCCATGGGCCATCTGCTGCGCTATACCGACCCGGCGCTTGTGGATGCCATGGTGATCTCGCACCTGCACGCCGATCACTGCGCGGACCTCATCGGGATGCAGGTCTACCGGCGCTGGCACCCCTCCGGCCCGCTGCCCCGGGTGGCGGTCTATAGCCCCGGGGATGCCCGGCGGCGCGCCCGCCAACTGGGCGACGACGGCCCCGAGGAAACGTACGATGACGTCTTTGATTTCCGCCAGGTTCGCAGCGGGGATACGTTCCGCGTTGGCCCCATGACCATCCAGGCTTTCCCCGCCCTGCACACGGTGGAGGCCTTCGCCTACCGGATCACCGGGCCTTCTGATATTCGCCCGGGGGAGAACGCGGTGCTCACGTTCACGGGGGATACCGATCTGTGCGACGGCGTCGTCGCCGCGGCGCGCGGCGCCGATCTGCTCCTTTCCGAATGCGCCTATGAGGACGGCCGGGATACCGTGCGCGGCATTCACCTCACCGGTTCGCGAGCCGGGATATTGGCAGCGCAGGCCGGAGCCCGTGAGATGCTCCTCACCCACCTGCAGCCGTGGACGGACCGGGAATCCGTGCGAGCCGCGGCCCGGGAAGAATACGAGGGCCGGGTTGCCTGCGTGCGGGCCGGGGAAGCCTTCCGCATCTAAGCCCGCGCGTCGGTAGGTCCCCGCGGTTTCGAGGCTCCCGGGGCCGCGGCCATATTTTTCATGTCGTAGCGGCGCGGTAGCCTTAAGGCATGACTGACAAGAACTCCAGCGCCACTCGTGCCGATGGGCGCACCGCAGATGAGATGCGCCCCGTTACCATTGACCGCCACTATTTTGAAACCGGGGAAGGCAGTGTGCTGGTGCGCTACGGGCGCACCACCGTGCTCTGCGTTGCTTCCTTTGAAGAAGGGGTGCCGCGCTGGCGTAAAGGCAGCGGGGAAGGCTGGGTTACCGCTGAATACTCCATGCTTCCGCGTGCTACCTCGGATCGCTCCCCGCGCGAATCGGTGCGCGGGAAAATCGGGGGCCGCACCCATGAGATTTCGCGGCTCATCGGGCGCAGCCTGCGCGCGGCCGTTGATATGAAAGCCCTGGGGGAAAACACCATCACTCTGGATTGCGATGTGTTGCAGGCCGACGGCGGAACTCGCACCGCGGCTATCACCGGCGCCTTCGTGGCCCTGGCGGATGCTATTTCCTGGGCCCGGGCATGTAAGTTGGTGCGTCGCCCGGTTCTCACCACCTCGGTTTCCGCGGTGTCCGTGGGCATTATTGATGGCCAGCCCCGCCTTGACCTTCCCTATGAAGAAGATGTGCGGGCAGATACCGATATGAATATCGTGGCGCTTGGCAGTGGGGACTATGTGGAGGTGCAGGGAACCGCGGAACACCACCCTTTCAACCGTGCCGATCTGGCGGTTTTGCTTGATCTGGCGGATAAGGGCACCCGCGAGCTTCGTGAGCTCCAGCACCGGGTGCTTTTCGCAGGGGAGAATCCCGTGCGTAGCGATGTTTTTACCGGCGGTGACCAGTGGAAGTAGCGCAGCCGCGGCGCGTCGTCGTCGCTACCGGAAACGCCCATAAAGTCACGGAACTGCGCAATATTCTGGCGCCGTGGTTGAACGGAATCGAACTGGTCTCCGGCGGGGAGTTTGAGGTGCCCGAACCGGTGGAGGATGGCACCACGTTCGCGCAGAATGCCCTCATCAAAGCACGGGCCTACGCGCGGGCCACCGGCCTTCCGGCTATTGCTGATGATTCGGGCCTGTGTGTGGATATTCTAGGTGGAGCCCCCGGGATTTTTTCGGCGCGCTGGAGCGGTGCGCACGGGAACGACGCCGCAAACCGCCACCTGCTGCTCGCCCAGTTAGCAGATGTGCCCCTGGCCAATCGCGGCGCGCATTTCCATTGCGCGGCCGCACTGGTAACCCCGCAGGGCCGTGAGGAGGTACGCGAAGGGGATATGCCGGGTACTCTCCTTACCGCTGAGCGTGGTAGCGGCGGTTTTGGATACGATCCGATTTTCGCGCCGGTCGGTTCCAGCCGTTCCAATGCGGAACTGAGCCCGGAAGAAAAGGACGCTATCTGCCACCGCGGTAAGGCATTTGCCCAGCTAGCCCCGGTGATTATGCAGGTGCTGCTGGAACAGCACTAGAGGGAAATAGCGCTGCTGGAACGGTGCCGGGGGAGCAAAGCTGGTGGAGCAGAGCTAATGGAGCGGGCGGGGCCCGCTCCGGCCCTGAGTAAGCACCGCTTACAGGCGACGTAATCGCTGCCGTAAGCGGTGTTTACAGTGCTTAGCAGCGGCCGATATAGCCAAGGGCGGCGCGCAGCAGAGCCGCGTGCCCATCTGACATCTCGGCCTGCAGCTCCGCGGTGCGTGCCTCCCCGGGCGTAAACCAGGTGAATTCCAGGGAGTCATTTCCTGGATCACAATCCCCATGAATGGGGATGATATAGGCCAGATCAACGCGATGCTGGCGCGCATCGTAGTACCCCGCCTCCGGTTCGGGAGTGGGGAAGTATTCGGTGACCGTGAACGGTGCCAGGTAGGGCGGAAGCTGGGGAAGTGCCACCGAGCCCAGATCTTTATCGATATGGCGGATGAGCGCGGCGCGCACCGGTTCGTGGAAGAGCACCCGCCCCGAGGGAAACTCCCGCAAAATCCCCTCGGAATCGGCACGCAGCAGCATCCCGATAGCGATCACCCGCCCGGTTTCATCCAGGCGAACCGGCACAATATCCACGTACACCATCGGGACCTTGTGCCGGACAAACTCGAGTTCCTCGGGGCTGAGCCACGGACCCATATCAGCTGCGTCGACTTCACTCATGTTCTTAATTTTGCCGGGCTTCGCGTTCCCGTGGTTCACTCCACGCTACCCGCGAAACATCTGCATTTTCGCGTATCGGGCCGGCGTGGGCCAGCGTGGGCCGGGGCGCGGCGTGTGATGCGCCAGCTAGGGGGTTAGACTGAGTGGCATGCGCCAAGCTCGATACCTCAACTACCTTGCCCTCGCCATTCTTGTGCTGGGCGTGGCAACCCTCGTTGTGGGTTGGTATATCGCAATCAGCGGGAATCTCCTTCCGCAGTACGGAGTGATTCTTGCGCTCGGTACGGTGGGTGCTGCGGCCTGCGGGTTCGGGTACCGTAGCGAACGCCCGTGGATATTCGGGGCCGGCGCTGTTTTCATGCTGTGGTTTGCGCCCACGCCCCTGGGGTTGTGGCCCCTGGGCATTGGTATCGCAATGCTGATCGCGTGGGCTGTGCTTATTGTGAAGGAAAATGATGTTAAATTCTGGTGATCGTGCCCCGGATTTCACCCTGGAGAGCACGGCGGGAACCTTCCGGCTATCCGAGCATCTGAACGACGGCGCCCGCGGCGTCATCGTGTACTTCTACCCGAAAGCAAATACCCCGGGGTGTACTACCGAAGCCTGCGATTTCCGGGATAACCTCAATTCGCTGCGCTCGGCTGGATATGCCGTGGTGGGAGTTTCCCCCGATTCGCTCACGTCGCTGGAAACGTTCCGGGAGAAGCAGGGGCTCAACTTTGTGCTCGCCTCCGATCCAGATCACGCGGTGGCAAGCGAATGGGGTGCCTGGGGAGAAAAGCAAAACTGGGGTAAAACGGTGATAGGGATGCGTCGCTCCACCATCGTGGTGAATCCGGATGGCACCGTCGCGGCAGCTTTCTATAATGTGAAAGCTACCGGGCATGTGGCTCGGCTGCGCCGCGATCTCGGTATCGATGAATAATCGGGATAAGTAAGGAATCGGGATGCTGCCGGTAGTTTTCTTTTCTTCGGGCAGCTTCTGAATTTTCCTACCCCGGGAAATCCGCTAGGATAGACCGGTACGCGCGCGTGGCGGAATTGGTAGACGCGCTGGATTTAGGTTCCAGTGCCTTCGGGCGTGAGGGTTCGAGTCCCTCCGTGCGCACTCTTGTCATGAAATCACCTCAATTTTCATTTGTGCTCTTGAATTGATATGTGTAGCCGGAATCTTTCGATGACACCTCACGCCGGGTTGTGATAATAAAACTCTCACGTTGACAAAACTACTATTTCGCGAGTATGTTTTGAAACAAAACAAAGGGTGAGTGTTCAAAGAAGTTCATCTCCCTTTGTAGTGAGGAGGCTGCAATGATGCGCATAACTAGAGGTGACTTCGAAGATCTCCATCGTGTAATCAATCGGCGTGGTACCTGGTCCGCTAAATGGGAGACCTTGCCCCCGGAACACATTTCGCTTTCAGTTGCCGAAATGGAATTTGCGTGTGCTCCTGCAATCCGTGTAGCTATTGAGAAAGCAGCAGCTCGGGGAATCTACAGTTACACCGAGGTTTTTCCGGATTTTGCGAGCGCGTGTACGTCATGGTTTGCGCGTCGTCACGGTACCGAGTTTGGCGAAGAATCCGTCGTTTTTGTTCCACGAATTGTGGAAGCTACAGCGATGATCTGCGCCCATATGCTGCCGGCGGGAGCGAAGGTCATCACGCTCTCGCCGGCTTATGACCCCATCATGGAAGTGGTTCGCCGCTGCGGTTGTCAGGTTACTGAGCCGTCCATGTTCTACACGGAGGGAACCTGGCATATCCCCTTTGACGAGCTCGCAACAATATTGCCAGACGCGGATCTTTTCATTCTTACTAATCCCCATAATCCGACCGGGCGGGCCTTCACCCAAGAGGAACTGGAACGGCTTTCGGAATTATTAGCAAAGAGTTCATGTCTGGTGTTATCCGATGATATCCACTGCGATATTCTGCGAGCTGGGCGGAGGTGGTTGCCGTTAGCGCGCTACGCGGATGCGAAATTGCGAACCCGGCTCATCACAGCGCTTTCTCCCTCAAAGAGTTTCAATATGGCCGGTCTAGAGGCTTCAGCGTTAATAGTTCCGGATCATCGACTGCGTGCCAGAATTCGAGAGGGCTTGCGCGCCGCGGGGTTCCATAATCCCAATTATTTCGCCATTCCCGCCGCTATTGCAGCCTGGACACAATGCGAGGAATGGCTCAATACCACGCTCGCCTATATAGATAACAATATGGAAGCTTTTGTTCCGCGCTTCGGAGCCCTATTTGCGCGCGAAAAGGCTGTCATTCCGGATGCGACATATTTGTTCTGGTGCGATACCAGGAGACTGGGTGCGGCTACCGCCGCAGAGGTATGCGCCGGAGCTGGAGTGCATCCTTCATATGGCAAGGGATTTGGACCGGAATGGCACGAATACCTTCGTTTTAATCTCGCCGCTCCTCAATCACTTCTTGACACTGCACTGCAACGCTGCGAAGCAACAGTACAGAAACTGAGATAAATCTCCGCGCAGTCAGCGCTTTTGACCTAAGCTGTGGCAGCTCCCTGTTCTCCACAGGGTACTAGCCGCATATTTCACCGAGGAATTGTCGTCATCGACACAGCGAAAGGATCAATGATGACTTCGGAAAACAATCGCGGCACCGAGGCCGAGATACATAGGAAGAAAAAGAAGCCAACGGTCTTCCTGGCGCTTTTGCCGGTGATTTCCCTGGCATTGTTCATCGGCGGGGGATACATCGGCTTTGATTTGCCTGTTGAACCTATGATTATTGCGGCGGCAGCCGTCGCCGCCTGCGTTGCTAAATATTTGGGGTACAGCTGGGATGAGATGATCGAATCCGTAGCCGAAAAGACAGCGAAAGCCTGGCCTGCACTCCTTATACTTCTCACCGTTGGGCTACTCATCGGTGCGTGGATGATTTCAGGGACGATCCCGTACCTTGTGTACTGGGGCCTAGCCATTATTGACCCGCGGTGGTTGGCATTGGTTGCTTTGCTCGGCACCGCCGTCGTATCACTGTGCACCGGAACTTCGTGGGGATCCGCAGGTACCATCGGCGTCGCCTTTATGGGTATCGCCATCGGATTGGGTGCTGATCTACCAATGATCGCAGGAGCCGTTGTATCCGGCGCCTACTTTGGCGATAAATTCTCTCCGCTCTCAGATTCAACAAATATCGCCGCGATGATTACCCGCGTACCGCTCTTCACGCATATTAAGAATCTGACATGGACCACCGGAAGTGCGCTCATTATCGGCGTTATTGTTTTCGCGATCGTAGGGCTTAAGGGAACCGCTGCTGGAGTCGACACTTCCGCAGTGCAGGAAACCCTCGACCAATTAGCGGCCGGATTCCACCTCACGCCGTGGCTCCTGGTGCCACCTATTGTTGTTCTCGTTGGTGCGGCACTGCGTTTCCCGACCATTCCGGTCATGATGGCAGGCGTTGCCCTCGGGCTTTTCAACACCTTTGTTTTCCAAAAGTCGACGATTGCAGATGCCTTCACCGCTCTAGTTAAGGGGTTCAATCTCGATATGATACAGCGGCCCGAGTGGGCCAGTTTGACTCCGAGCGATGACATGGTGACATTGCTGGAACGCGGCGGAATGAATTCCATGCTAGGAACCTTGGCGATCTGCTTCTGTGCCTTAGCCTTCGCAGGAATCATGGGGGTGTCGCATTCGCTCGATTACCTCATTGAAAAGCTACTTCACCGTGTTAAGTCGCGCTTCGGCTTGGTCGCCAGCACCATAGGCGTGGGACTAGGAACCATTTCCGTCACATGCAACGGCCAGATCTCCGTCATTATGCCCGGTGAAGTACTGCGCCCGGCATACGTACGCCGCGGCTATCACCCCATGACATTGGGACGTACGCTCGAAGATTCCGTAACCGTGACCGAAACCCTATTCCCGTGGACTGCTGCCGGTGCATATATGGCGGCAACCCTCGGAGTGGAAACCTTGCAATATGTCCCGTGGGCGATTGTTAACTGGTCAGGCATGATCGTGGCACTGATTCTGGCCGCAACCGGTTGGGGTATTCAGATGCTGAGTCGTGAAGAACAGCTACGCATGCTCGAAGAGGACGATATGAACGAAAGCCATATTATTCGCTATGGCGACGGCACTCCCGGCCCGAGCGCAGCAGATCCTGAAGCTGCTCTGGTTGAACCTGCTGGTGGCACCGGCGCCAATAGCGTAGAAAAGTAGCGGGAAGGAAAAGAATACCTGAATAATAATCTACTGGCTCAGGGCCGCCCGCATGACCTCCACGGGAATGTCGGTGCGGCCCAGCCAGATTTCTTCCGCGAAAACACCTTGCCACAGAAGCATATCCAGGCCGGATACACACCCTGCGCCAACGCGGCGGGCCCGCTGCAGAAGCTCAGTTTCCAAAGGTTCGTACACCGCATCGAAAACAATATGATCGGGGCGTAGCCACGTTTCTGGAATGAGAGCACCCGGATGGGCACTCATCCCCACACTCGTGGCATTGACCAGAAGAGAAGCAGCATCCACCTCGCGGCGAAGTGTACCCTCATCGGCAAGGTCACAAAGCTGAGCATCCACTCCGGTTTCACCACGTAAGCGCGCGAGGATATCGCGCGCACGCTCGAAATTCTGGCCGCGCCGGGAAAATACCCGGATACGGGAGACCCTTTCGAGGGCGGCCCGCGTGTAGATCGCGCGCGAAGCTCCGCCGGCACCCAGCACCACCACCGCTTCACCAGGGGCGTAGCCGGCCGCCCGTACCGCGGCAAGAGCCCCGCGTCCATCGGTGTTATGACCGACCGTGCGTCCATTCGCATGTATGTGAACGGTGTTTACGGACTCCATGAGTCGGGCATCGTCGGAAAGCTCATCAACGGTCTCATACACGGCAGTTTTATGCGGCATTGTCACGTTAAAACCGCCAAAACCAAGATCGCGTAAAGCACTAACTGCCCGAGCGCCCGAATCCGGAGCGATGTCATACGCGAGGTAAACGGCGTTCACACCTAGGTGAGCAAAGGATGCGTTATGCATCGCGGGGGAGCGGGAATGCCCTACCGGATGCCCGATAACGGCATAACTGACCGTGCGCCCGTTAATCTCCATCGCGTTACTTCTCGGCGCTGCCCGGCTCGCCAAGCTGCTGGCCATCCTGCCGGCCGGATCGCTCACCCTGCTGCCCGGCTGCACCGCGCCGCCGCAGCCGCCCCAGTCGGCGCTGCGCGCGCCGTTCTTTCCGGGCCGCCCGCCGGCGTTCCTTCTCCTCAGATTTCTTCGTGGATTCGGAGTGATTGGCCCCGTAAATACCGTCCACCACATCGCGGTACCTCTCGAGTACCACTTCACGGCGCACCTTAAGCGAGGGCGTGAGCAAACCATTCGCCTCGCTAAAGTCACCGGGCACAATCACGAATTTACGGATGGACTCCGCTCGCGATACCTGGGCATTGGTGCGGTCAATCGCCCGCTGAAGCGAAGCCTGAACTGCCTCGGAATTCATAGCTTCGGCCGGAGTCATCTTCGGCAAGCCGTGTGAAGAAAGCCAGGAGGGGAGCATCTGTGCGTCAAGGGTAATCAGCGCGGAAATAAAGGGTTCGCCATCACCCAGAACCACCACATTGGAGATGAGAGGGTGGGAACTCAGCTTGTCCTCCAGCACCGCCGGTGCCACATTCTTACCTCCGGCCGTGACGATCAGGTGCTTCTTTCGGCCGGTAATGGTGAGGTTGCCGCGCTTATCGAGCGTCCCGAGATCCCCGGTGTGGAACCAACCGTCCGCAAATGCGACCGCGGTAGCTTCGGGATTGTTATGGTAACCGCGGAAAACAGAGTGGCCCTTGACCAAGACTTCGCCGTCGTCGGCAAGTTTAATGCGCATGCCCGGCAGCGGCCACCCAACGGTGCCCAGCACGGGATTCGCCGCGCGCGTGGCATTTGCCGGACCGGTGGTTTCCGTGAGGCCGTAGCCTTCCACCACCGTTAAGCCGATGCCGCGATAGAAGCGCCCCAGGCGGGTACCCAGCGGCGCCCCGGCGGAAATTGCGAAGCGAATTCGTCCGCCCATCGCCTCGCGTAATTTATTGAAAACTAGCTTGCGTGCCAGTGCGCGCTTCACCGCGAAAATCGGGCTGCGCCGGCGCCGCGTCCCGTTCTGCACCGCGATATCCGCCGCCCAGCGGAAAATTCGGCGCCGCACACCCGCCCCGGCCTTCGCCTCGGCCGCGTTATAAACCTTTTCCAGTACCCGCGGAACTACGAGCAGCAGGGTGGGTTTGAAAGTTTCCAGGTCGCTCATGAGGTTCTTGAGATTGCCGACGAAACCTACCGAAATACGGGTGGCCAGGCCAAAGTAGGCACAAATCCGCCCCATCACATGAGCCATGGGGAGGAAGAGGATGAGCGATGCCTGCGGATTATTGAGGATTTCCGGTTCGTAATGCCAGGTTCCCAGCACGGTACGCGCGAAATTCCCGTGGGTGAGTTCCACGCCCTCGGGATCCCCGGTGGTGCCCGACGTGTAAATAATGGTTGCGAGGGAATCGGCGGTGACCGCCGCGATGCGGGCCTCGAGATCTTCTTCGGGAACCTCGAGAGCCGCGGCGTTCAGCGCGGCGCGCCAATCCTCCGTCATGACGGTCGCGGGCGGAATCGCGGGCGGCGTTACCGAATCCACCAATTCCGCGTGGGCGCGGGTATCGGTAAAGATATGGGTGATCTCCGCATCCGCAACCATCCACGCGATCTGCTTGGCCGAACTCGTTTCATAAATCGGAACCGGCACCACCCCGATATGCAAAGCGGCCGCGTCCAGCAGTGCCCATTCGTAGGAGGTTGCCGCGAGGATACCGATGCGTTCGCCGTGCCCGAGACCCAGGCCGACCAGCCCGCGCGCTGTGAGGCGCACCTGCTCGAGGAATTCCGTAATCGTCAACGGTTTCCAGTTCCCACCGATGGAGTTCTGGATATGCACCGCGATATCGCGCGGATGCTTGCGTTGCCGCTGCGCGAGCAGCCACGGAACCGTGTGATACGACTCGTTCTTGAAAGGAGCTTTTTGCGATAGGGAACCATCGCGATGCTTCTTCATCTATCCTCCTGCACAGGCCGCCCGCGGCGCGGACGGGCCTCGGTTGTGTAATTGACGCCCGCCTGAGCTTTAGTTTGCCGCGAGGACCGGGTTGCGCAGCACCCCGAAACCTTCGATTTCACATTCGACGACGTCGCCCGCTTTCAGCGGGGGCTCACCGTTAAAGGCACCGGGCAGAATAATATCGCCGGGTAGTAGGGTGCAGCGCCGCGAGGCCGCCGCCACCGATTGGGCCACGGAGAGCGGGTAATCCGAGGTCCGCGCCCGGGTGTAGGTTTCCCCGTTGACCCGCGAGGTCATCGCAAGATCGCTCACGTCAATATCGGTGAGGATATAGGGGCCCACCGGGAGCGCGGTATCAAACATCTTCTGGGCGCCGTTCACATCCCCGCGGGCGGTCACATCATTAATAATGGTGTAACCAAAAACGGCGTCCAGCGCGCGTTCTTCGGGAACATCCTTGGCAACGCGCCCGATAATAATCCCGAGCTCCACTTCGTGGGCGAGGCCTTCGCTGGCCCAGTCCGGAATAATAATCGGATCATCAGGCCCGCACACTGCCGTATTGGGCTTCATAAAGAAGAAGAGGTCAGCAGTGGTGGTACCCGGCGCGGTTGCATTGCCAAAACCAATGGCCTTCGAGCGCGGAATCATGGGGGAGAGGAGCACGGCGTCGGCGGCGGCCACCCGCTCCCCGGTAGGTTGAATGTCCCCGAAAATCGGGTCATCGGCGAGGATAACGAAGTCATCGGCGCCTTCGTCGTAGACCGCGTAGCGCGGGCCCTGGCTTAAACTCAAGCGTGCTATTTTCATATCATTAACCTTAGTATTTCACCTAGACTTTAGCGACCGGCGCCCCGAAGGCGCGTTGAGCTTTGCGAACAACTGGACTCCAGCAGGCCCTCGATCCGATCCAGGGCCTCCAGGGCGATAGCGCGCGGGGTGGCCAGCACCATGCGCGCCCACTGCTCAAAACCGGCGCCCGATGCCCGGCCGGGCGTGAGCGCCACCTGCGCCTGTTCCAGAATTGCGGCGACGGCGCCCTTCGGCTCGCGTCCCTCCCGGCGGGCACGTTCCTTCTCCGCGCGCACAAATTCCGCCTCGGAAAAATCAAGGAAAGCAATATAGGTGCCTTCCACGTGCGCCATGCGCACCCCGGGCCAGGTCTGCACCCGCTCTTCTACGACCCGCAGTGTTTCACCGATATAGGAGCACACCGCCCGATTCCAATCCCGGCCTTCCTCGAAAGCGATTTTGGTGGCGCGAGCTCCCAGCGTGGAAGTCGGAGAGCTCCACGCATTGGCATGGGGCGCGTAGCGGGCTGCGTCGTCGTCGTTATAAAAAATGAGCTGCGCGGCCTTGAGCCCGGGGATATTCCAGCCCTTCGTTGCGCTGGTCGCGGTGATGGTATGCGCGCGGGTGGCCGCGCTGCGCGGGCCGTAGGGAACGTAGGTGCCGTCGATAAGCACCGGGGCGTGAATACAATCCTCAAAAACGCGCGCGCCACGCCGTTCCACCACGGCAGCAAGCGCGTCAAGCTCCGCGCCACTCAAACAGCGGCCCGCCGGATTCCACGGGTTACACAAAATAAGCAGAGAACCGGGGGTGAGAGCTGCCTCTAATGCCTCCAGGTCCAGTTCCCAGCGGCCCGCGCGGAAAATCGAGGGAACTTGGCGCACCTCGCGCCCGTACTCTCCCGGAAGTGTGAGGAACGGCATATAGGCCGGAGTGGGGACGATAACCGGGGCATCCGGGGCTGTGAACTGCGTGATTGTGATCCGCAAGGCGCTAAGAACCTCGGGAATAAGGAACATGCGCTCGGGATCGGGCGCTGGGCCGAATTGGCCGAGCCAGTCGGAAACCGCGTTCATAATCCCCGGAATTTCGCGGGGTGGGAGGTAGCCGAGGGCGCCGCGCTGCGCTGCATTCACCAGGTAATCGCGGATTTCCGGTGCGATTCCCAGATCCATTTCGGCCACCCACATGGCGATAGCATCCCCGAACGCGGACCATTTATGCGAGCCCTGCGCGATGAGATCAGAGACGGTGCGAGTGTCGAAATCATATGTCATATCCGTAGCGTATCCTTAACCCATCATGGCTATCACAACTGCTACCGGACGCGAGATCCGAGTTCGTTTCTGTCCCTCACCCACCGGCACCCCGCATGTCGGTATGGTACGCACCTGCCTCTTTAACTGGGCCTACGCCCGGCACGTAGGTGGAACTTTCATTTTCCGTATTGAAGATACCGATGCAGCCCGTGATTCTGAAGAGTCGTATCACCAGATTCTTGATTCCCTGCGCTGGCTCGGGCTGGACTGGGATGAAGGTGTAGAGGTGGGCGGCCCGCACGGTCCCTACCGGCAGTCCCAGCGCGGTGATATCTACCGCAAGGTCGCGGCGCAGCTGCTGGAGCGCGGTTACGCCTACGAATCTTTCTCCACCCCGGAGGAAATCGAGGCGCGCCACCGGGAACGCGGGGAGGATCCCAAGCTCGGGTACGACGGCTATGACCGCAACCTCACCGAAGAACAGAAGGCGGCCTACCGGGCCGAAGGGCGCGAACCGGTGCTGCGTATGCGCATGCCCGATGAGGATATTACGTTCACGGATGTTATCCGCGGGGATATCACTTTCCGGGCCGGCTCCACCCCGGATTACGTGATTGTGCGCGCCAACGGGGATCCGCTGTACACCCTCACGAACCCCATCGATGATGCCCTCACGGAAGTGACGGACGTGCTGCGCGGGGAAGATCTGCTTTCTTCTACGCCGCGCCAGATCGTGCTCTATCGCGCCCTCGAAGAACTGGGAATCGCGAAGTGGACTCCGCGTTTCGGGCATATGCCTTATGTGATGGGGGAGGGGAATAAGAAGCTCTCCAAGCGTGATCCGGAATCGAATCTGCTTCTCCACCGCGAACGCGGCATGATCCCGGAGGGCCTGCTCAACTACCTGGCCCTGCTCGGGTGGTCATTCTCCGCTGAGCGCGATGTGTTCAGCAAAGAAGAACTTGTGGAGCATTTCGATATCCACAACGTCAACCCGAATCCGGCACGTTTTGATGATAAGAAGTGCGTGGCCATTAATGCGGACCATATCCGCCTCCTTGAGGTGGCGGATTACACCCGGCGCCTGGTTCCCTACCTCAGCGATGTACTCAGTGCTTCCACCTATGAGGAGCTCACGGATCGCGAACGGGAGATTCTTGATGCGGCGGCGCCGCTGGCGCAGACCCGCATGCAGCTGCTGGGAGAGGCCCGGGATCTGCTCGGCTTCCTGTTCGTTGACGCCGCGGGGCTTGAATACAACGAAAAAGCGCTATCCAAGCTGCGCGATTCGGCGCCCGAGGCATTGCGGGGAGCTCGCGAAGCGTTGAGCGGCCTGGATGATTTCACGCCGGAAGCTATCAAGCCCGCTCTTGATGCGGCGCTGGTGGAGGGGCTCGGTATCAAACCGCGTTTCGCCTTCGGCCCGCTTTTCGTGGCGATGACGGGTACGAATGTGTCCATTCCTGTTATTGACTCCATCGCGATCCTCGGGCGTGAGGAAGCGGTGCTCCGAATTGACCAACTCCTAGAGAAAATTTCCGGGTAGTTCAGATACGAACGTGGAGGGCCGCGATGGTGGTATGTACGACGCCGCTGCCGCGGCCCGCCGCGTCTTTTCCCGCGCCGGGAACCTACCTGCGTGCCTGGGGAAGGGCCTGGGAGCGGGTAGGTGCAGGCGCACGTGACTACGCGGGTGCGGGTGAAGCCCTGGGCGCGCGCGTGGGTGAGGGGGCGTGTGACCGGGTATTCTTCGAGCCCCTCACCATGGATGATGGCAGCGTGGAGAGCGTTCCGCGGGTGGGGCTATTCGGTGCTGAAATTCCCCAACCGTCCTGGCCGCTGGCTGAGTTGGGCCGTTTCCAGCGAGCTAACCTGGCGCTGGGCGAGTTCTCTATCCATTTTGCTTTTAACGCGGATATTGAGCGTGTTCTTGCCGCGGATTGGGCGTTGAGCACGGAGGAAGCCGCTGCGCGGGATTGCGTACTCGAAGGGCGCATCCCGCCCGAATGGGAGGTGGGTTTCCGGCCTGCGCAGTTACTCTTCCACGAGGTCGCATTGCCGAGCAGGCGCCGCAGTCACCGTTCGCGCCGCAGCCGTGCTCCGCTTGACTGGGAGATAAGTTCGCAGATCATCGAGATCCTGGGCCCGTCAGATAGTCCGGCGTGCCCGGAGGACTACCTCGCCTTCAGCTACCTCAGCTTCGACGTAGGCGATTTCTTCGCCGGTCACCCCCTCGGTGAGCTCTCCAGCACCTGGTCATTTTTCGGCGACGACGCCGGCGACTACCCCCATTCCAGCCTGGCCCGTACCGCGGTTCCGGATACGGCCGAGCCGGATCCTTCGCGGATCTATCGGATTGTTACCGCGGCTGACTGGGTGAACTTGGTAGAGCGCTATCCGCTCCGGATTCCTCTGGATCGGACATGGAGTCCGGATACTCTCGGTGGTCTGGATACCTACACGGTCAATTGGGCGCGGGCGCGCCGCGATTACGACGCCGTTGACATCACCATCGCCGGGGCCGTGCGCACCATGTTTTCTCCCCTGCCCGCGTGCGATGGCTACACAATGCTGACCGGTTGCACGCCGGGTTCCCGCATCTGGCTGCGGGTACCGGAAGTTTTGCGGGAGGAAGCTGGGCGGCAGGGGCGCGTGCGTGAATGGTAGCTGCAGGTTTCGGCCTCGCTTATGCGGGTGCAGTTAGAGCGGGTGTGCTGCGTGAACCGAGGCCGGTTGAGAACGTGGTGCGTCACACGTTCAGCGGATTTGCCAGCTCGAGGAGATTCCACTAAGCTTTTTATTTGTCGTCCTCGGGAGCGTAATGATTCTGAGGTCCACACCCTTGGGGTATGGTGTAATTGGCAACACAGGTGATTCTGGTTCATCCATTCTAGGTTCGAGTCCTGGTACCCCAGCGATGATGCTTCTAGCATCCTCATAGGCCCCGTTCGTCTAGCGGCCTAGGACGTCGCCCTCTCACGGCGGTAACACCGGTTCAAATCCGGTACGGGGTACAGCACAAGGCGGGAAAGCTTCGGTTTTCCCGCCTTGAGTCGTCTCGCCGCGACGATGCGAATGACGTTTTCAGCAACCGAAATGAACGGTATTTTTGTTGTCATTCCAGGGGGGAAAGCGCGGGTTGGAGACATCATTTTTCCATTAACTCCCTATTTGCACAGCGCAATGTTTCGATTAGGCTGGGGTCATACGGATGGAGGTGTCACCACATGATTATCCGAGGAAGCTATACAAGTCTCGACCAAGTGCTCGCTCGTCAGAACGAGATTTTGGACGAACTACGCACCACCCGCGAGGACTATAACGAAAGAGCGGAAAACTACTGGATGAACGACAAAGAGGCTGCACTACGTCCAGAGTTTGAAGCGCTCGAAGGCTTTGTGGAGTTTTACCGCGAAGAAGAGCTGAAGGAAAAAGAACTTGCAGCGGTCGGACGTTCTTAGTGAAAAGGTGCAGCAATTCGCCGGCGATATCATCGGAGTCGCACTGCTATTTGATGATAACTTCACCTTCGTAACGGACGAAGCAAAGGGCTATCGGCAGTCGACTCAGCGCATACAAGGGACTGTTGGTATCCAGTTGGATCATATGCGCCTGTATCTGGAACTCGACTACAGTCTCTTTCTCTCTCACCTTGAGCAGTTTTTAACGGTGGGGCAGTCTAGTTTTATATTGCGACTGCACTCGAAAAGAAGCGAACCCATGATTCGATGGGGCCGTAGGCGGCAAGGGCATTATGCAGCGCACCGCACCCTTGCTACCGCCCGCAAGAATGACGGATCGCGCATGAGCCGGGTTTCCCATTCCCCGCGCCCCGCCCCACTATCCTCGCGGGCCGGAGTAAAGACCACCTGGATTGCCGGGCCGGCACATTCCTCCAACGCGCTAAGGTACGCGTGGCGCAAGTCCCCGTAACTATCCGCGGGGAACTCCGGCGGGAAGAAGACGACGTCGTCCGGAAGTAGCACCCCAAGAGCATCAGCACGTTCCACGCGCCGGGCGTGCGCAGCCGCGACTTCCGCATCGGTACCGGAGTTCGCGTGCCACCCGGAGCCCTCCCCGGCACCCGCAGCACGATCCGCCAGGTAACGCGAGGCGGCAAGGAGTGGATCGCCCCGACGCGCGTAACGCAGCGGCACGCCAACGCGCGCGCAAAACTCCAAGGCACAATCAATAACCAGGCCGCGTCCGCGAAAATCGTAACCGTAACGCGGCCCCGCAATCCCCGCGGGGCGATACCCGCGATCCTCCATCCAGGAGAATTGCGCCGCTAATTCCGCGAGGATATCTTCGTGCACGAGTGGCGGGGGAGCGGCGTTTTTTTCCGCGGATAGGTAGCGGCCGGCGCGGTCCGTCAAACTTGAGGCATGTGCGGCGACGGCGCGCCACGGCGCCCCGGGCCCCTGTGAACTAATGGCGAAACTGAGCAAAATCCGCCCGGGATCGATGCCGACGGCCGCCAAAGCCCGCAGCGCATGATCTGCCGCGGGAGCGGCAACCAGGAGCGTGGCGCAGCTGGCATGCCCGCGTTCAAGCATCTCAATAATGAGGTTGTTCAGCGCACGATTGCGCCCCAGTCCATCGGCGCACACCGCGACGGTGCGGGCCGATGAGCTGGGCTGGGATGCAATCATGTCGCCAAAATATCCATTTCACGTTACCGAAATATGAACAAAAAATGAATGGGAGTCCGCGCGGTGGCTGCGCGGGATCGGAAGCGTTAGTATTCGAGGTTATCGCGCCCGGGCAGCCAGGTGTTCCCCTTCTTGCCCCAGCCGTGCTCACGCTTAGCACGTTTGGCAGCGGCTTCCTCGCGCCCCGTGAGCCGATCCACGTACAAATGCCCGGTGAGGTGGTCATATTCGTGCTGGAGAATACGAGCGAACCACCCGGTTGCCTCGATTTCGTAATGCTCGCCCTTTTCGTTTTGCGCCCGCAGCAAAGCGTGCGGAGAACGGGCCAGGGGATACTGTTCGCCCGGGAAGGACAGGCAACCTTCTTCGAAAGGCTCTTCATCCGGATTCACAGGTTCAATAAACAGCGTGGGATTAATCGCGACGCCGCGTTCGGGAGCCTCATCCTGATCGGCGTAAACCCACACGAAAATCTGCTTGCCAATACCGACCTGCGGCCCGGCCAGCCCGACTCCGGGAGCCGCCACGGTGGTCTCATACATATCTTCGACCAGCTGTGCCAGTTCCTCGTTAAACTCCGTAATGGGTTCGGCCGGCCGATGCAGAACAGGATCGCCGGTGATGTAAATAGGAAGAATAGCCATGCTTTAGTTTAAGGCCCGGGCGCGCCCAGGCAAAGAGCATTCCGTTCCGCGTGCTTTTTCTGTCGGAGGTGGGCGCTAAGCTGACGCTAGGAAAAGGAACGACGGCGCACCTACCCGCCGCGGGTGGGATGCTCAATCAATGGAACTCCGCTGTGGGGCATCTTCCGTAAGAAAGTGAGGGCTTATGCGCATCGCGCTCGTCTCGGATTGCTTCCTCCCGCGCCTGGGCGGGATCGAAGCACAAACTCGCGATCTTGCCCTAGCCTTACAGGCCGCCGGCCACCGGGTGTTGGTGATCACCGCCACCCCGCGTGATACCCCACCGGTTCCCGGGATCCCAGAAGATCGGGATATCGTGGCGGGTATTCCCGTCCAGCGCATTACTTCAGCGCTCTTCGGTAACCTCCCGGTATCCCCGGGGCACGGCGCCCAGCTGCGTGCTTCTATGCGCGGGGCGGATGTGGTGCATATTCAAGCCGGAGTTGTTTCGCCTTTTGCCTGGGCGGCTATGCGCATCGCCGCGGCGGACGGCATCCCCACTACCGTTACCTGGCACTGCGTATTGGATCCGGTGGAAAAGCTGCTTGCCCCGCTGCGCCGGGTTACGGCGCGTGGCGTCGTCCATAACGCGGTATCCACGTGGGTGGCCGGGCAGGTCCACCGGGCAGTAGGTGGTGAAGTGAAAGTTATTCCCAACGGTGTAGATCTGGGGGAATGGCGCACGGTTGCCGCCTACCGGCTCGCACATCTGGGCACTCCCGCGGCCTCGCATACGCTCGGGGTGGCTGGCGTTGCCGGGGGAGCTGGCACTGCCGGGGGAGCTGGCACTGCCGGGGGAGCTGGCACTGCCGGGGCTGCGGGCCGGAAGAATCACCCCGGCTCACCAGTGGAGGTTGTGGCCGCCCGGCGTCTGGCCCCGCGCAAACGCAACGCTGCCCTCATTGACTGTGTGGCAGGTGCGCGCCAGCTGACCGGGCGGGATATCCACCTCACGATTTACGGGGATGGCCCGTTACGCTCCCAATTGGAACGGCGCGGGCGCGCCTACGGGAATCCGGGTCCCGGGGAAGGTTGGCTTCATCTTCCCGGTCGCACGGATCGGGCCGGCCTCATGGATGCCTACCGGCACGCGGATATTTATCTCACTAGCTCGCGCCGTGAGGCATTCGGCATTGCCACCCTGGAAGCGCGGGCAGCCGGGCTGCCCATTATTTCTCCGGCGGGCACCGGAGCTGATGATTTCCTCGAGGATGGGCGTTCAGCACTCCTGGCAGAAACGGATGCGGATATGATCGCGCAGCTGGCCCGCCTGGTAGAAGATACTGCGCTGCGCACCCGCATGGCCCACCACAATGCAAGCGTGGCGCCCGGATACGGCTGGGAGGAGGTGATTCCTCTGGTGCTGGCCGAATATGACCGGGCTATCCGGAACAGCGGCGGGCGGCGTTAGGTGGCTACTCGTTAATACCTTCGGTTGTTTGAAGAACATCGGTGAGGCGCCCGGCTGCGGCCACCACCGCTGCGGAATGCACCCGCCCGGGCTGGCGGCCCATCCGCTCCAACGGTCCAGAAATTGATACGGCGGCAATAACCCGCCCGCTCGGCCCGCGCACGGGCGCGGAAATAGAAGCCACGCCGGCCTCGCGTTCGCCCACACTTTGCGCCCAGCCACGCCGACGCACCGCGGAAAGATTCGTGGCCGTAAATGAGGCACCCTGCAACCCACGATGTAATTGATCGGGTTCCTCCCAGGCGAGCAGCACCTGGGCTGCCGAGCCGGCTTTCATTGAGAGGGAAGCGCCCACCGGGATGGAATCGCGCAGGCCCATGGTGCGTTCGGCATTCGCCACGCAAATACGCTGGTCGCCCTGGCGCCGGTAGAGCTGAGAAGATTCCCCGGTATGGTCGCGCAGCGCGATGAGTACCGGATTTGCCGCGGCGATGAGCCGGTCTTCACCGGTGGCGGAGGAGAGCTCGCCCAGGCGTGGCCCCAAAGAAAAACGCCCTTCGTTATCGCGGGAAACGAAACGGTGATATTCCAGGGCGACGGCCAGGCGATGCGCCGTCGGCCGCGCTAAATGGGTGGCGGTCACCAATTGCGCTAGTGTTTGCGGGCCCGCCTCGAGAGCATCGAGCACGGCGGCAGCCTTATCGAGAACGCCCACACCACTTCCCTCCGGGGCGGGCGCAGGCTGAGCGTGAGGAGAATCAACCATACCGAAATTTTCTCATCTCAATAAGTGAGATGCAAATGTCCACACTGTGGTGCCGCGCGCAGTGCTGCGGCTTCGGGGTACGTGGCGAAAACCGCTGCGGATTGCTGTGGAGTTCCGTGGTTGCTGCATGGCGCTAGTACAATGTCCGCATTGTGAGAATTTCGTCTTGCCATGTGGACGAAACTCGGTAGAGTGATCCGCGGACCACCGCAACCGATCACCGTTGGAAAAGTAAAAAGTAACCGCAAGAAGAACCCGGGAAAAGTTCCCGGGAGGGAAAGAGGAGGTGCAGGGATGGGGCGCACGCTCGCGGATAAAATCTGGGACGCCCATCTGGTACGGCGTGGCGCGGAAGGCACGCCCGATCTTCTTTACATCGACCTGCATCTCATCCACGAAGTGACCAGCCCGCAGGCCTTTGACGGGCTGCGTCTGGAAGGGCGGCCGGTGCGCTGCCCGGATCGTACCGTCGCCACGGAGGACCACAACGTTCCCACCATTGATATTGATCGTCCCATCGCGAATACCACTTCGCGTAAACAGGTAGAAGCGCTGCGCGCTAACGTCGCGGAGTTCGGCATCCCCATTTATTCGCTAGGGCACGCGGATCAGGGAATTGTGCACGCCGTTGGCCCCCAGCTGGGCCTGACACAACCGGGTATGACGATTGTGTGCGGGGATTCCCACACCTCGACCCACGGCGCTTTCGGCTCCATCGGGATTGGTATCGGCACCTCGGAAGTTGAGCACGTCCTCGCCACCCAAACCCTGCCTCTCCAGCGCTTCAAAAATATGTCGATTACCGTCAACGGCACTCTGCGCGAAGGGACAACCGCGAAAGACATCATCCTCGCCGTCATCGCCAAGATCGGAACGAACGGAGCAGCCGGGCACATTATTGAATATCGCGGGGAAGCAATCCGAGCTCTGTCCATGGAAGCGCGCATGACGATCTGCAATATGTCTATCGAGGCCGGGGCGCGCGCCGGCCTCGTTGCCCCGGATGCTACCACGGTGGAGTATGTGCGCGGGCGCCCGCACGCCCCGCGCGAGGATGCCTGGGATGCCGCGGTAGCCTACTGGTCCACGCTCTACACAGATCCGGATGCGCATTTCGATACAGAAGTGGTTCTGGAGGCCTCCGACATTGAGCCTATTGTCACGTGGGGTACTAATCCCGGGCAGGGGGTGGCGCTGTCCGGCGTCGTTCCTCATCCGGAAACACTGCCGGAAGAAAAAGAGCGCCAAGCA
This sequence comes from Actinotignum stranguriae, assembly GCF_051265215.1. Classification (NCBI taxonomy): domain Bacteria; kingdom Bacillati; phylum Actinomycetota; class Actinomycetes; order Actinomycetales; family Actinomycetaceae; genus Actinotignum; species Actinotignum stranguriae. The sequence continues at coordinate 39,339 of NZ_JBOZCJ010000003.1, read as the reverse complement.
GCGCGTGAAGCCCTCGACTATATGGATTTGCGGCCGGGCACGCCCATGCGCGATATTCACGTGGATACCGTCTTCATCGGTTCGTGCACGAACGGGCGCATTGAAGATCTGCGTTCGGTGGCCGCGGTGTGGCGCGGGCGCCACAAAGCCAAAGATGTGCGCGTCATGATCGTGCCGGCTTCGGCGCGGGTACGCCTCCAAGCCGAAGCCGAAGGGCTGGATGAAATTTTCCGGGCTTTCGGTGCTGAATGGCGCAACGCGGGCTGTTCCATGTGCCTGGGCATGAATCCCGATCAACTCACGCCCGGCCAACGCTGCGCCTCGACGTCGAATCGTAATTTCCGCGGTCGGCAGGGCCCGGGCGGGCGCACCCACCTCGTTTCCCCGCTGGTGGCTGCCGCTACCGCGGTCACCGGCCATATTTCCCATCCCGCCGACCTCACGCCGGTGGCTGCTCTCGCCCCGGTTGCGGGCGCGGGTACCGTATCGGCCGCGGTTCATGCCGCACCGGCCGCGAGCCGCGCCGCCCGCTCGTAGAACGTAGAAAGAACACACCCGTGGAGATTTTCACCCAGCACACCGGCATCGGCGTTCCCCTGCGCGAAAGCGCGGTCGATACCGATCAAATCCTGCCTGCCCGCTACCTCAAACGCATCACCAAAAGCGGGTACGAGGACGCGCTTTTTCACGAACGGCGCAAAGACCCCGCTTTTATCCTCAACCAGATCCCGTACGCGGCCGGTTCGATTCTGGTGGCCGGGCGGGATTTCGGCACCGGTTCCTCGCGTGAACACGCCGTGTGGGCGCTGCGCGATTACGGTTTCCGTGCCGTTCTCAGCCCGAGGTTCGGTGATATTTTCCGCGGCAATATGGGAAAACAGGGCCTGGTTGCAGGGCAAATTAGCGACGACGCCGCCACCCGGCTATGGGAACTCTTAGAAGAAAAGCCGGGCCGGGAGCTGACCGTGGACCTAGAAGCTCGCGAAGTGTGCTGCGCGGATACCACCTACCCCTTTGAGATTGATCCCTACACCCGCTGGCGCCTTATGGAAGGCCTGGATGATATTGCCCTGACCTTGCGTGATATCTCCCTCATTGAGGAATACGAAGCCCGCCAACCGGGTTTTACCCCGCGTACCCTGCCGCAGCGGCACCTTCCTGAGGTGCCGGTACAGTCGGCGCGCCTGGATCCAGATTCGCCGGTATAAGGCCACCCGCGGGGTGGCGCACCCCACCCGGATATCCTCATAACTCCGGAAACCGGCCGCGGGCCGGTATGCTGGCTGGGTACCTGTGACACGCGAGAAAGGCGGAGAGTATGGTGTCCCAACTTGTGGTTCGCGGAGGAGTCCCCCTGAGCGGTGAGATTACTGTGCGCGGCGCAAAGAATTTTGTGTCGAAATCCATGGTTGCTTCCCTGCTCACCAAAGAAACGTCCGTGCTGCGTAATGTGCCGCAAATCCGTGACGTCACCGTGGTTTCGGAGCTGCTGGGCCTGCACGGTGTGGCGGTCAATTACCAGCCGGAAGCCGGAACCGTGGACATCACCCCCGGCGATATTCACCTGCCTCACGACCCGCACGAAGTGAATGCGCTGGCCGGTTCCTCACGTATCCCCATTCTTTTTGCGGGTCCGCTGCTGCACCGCCTGGGCGAAGCGTATATTCCGGACCTGGGCGGCTGCCATATCGGCTCGCGGCCCGTTGATTTCCACCTGCGTGTCCTGGAGGAATTCGGCGCGAAGCGCGTGCAGGAAGAAACCGGAATGCACCTGGTGGCGCCCAAGGGCTTGCGGGCCAAGCCGGTGCGCCTGCCCTATCCCTCGGTAGGGGCTACCGAACAGACTCTCCTCACGGCCGTGATGGCGGAGGGAGTGACGGAGCTCTCCAATGCCGCGGTGGAACCCGAGATTATGGATCTCATCGCGGTGCTCCAGAAAATGGGCGCGATTATTTCCGTGGATACTGATCGTGTTATTCGCGTGGAAGGCGTGGATGAACTAGTTGGTTATTCGCACACCTCGCTACCTGACCGCATCGAAGCGGGATCCTGGGCGGCGGCGGCGCTAGCCACCGGCGGGGATATTTTCGTACGCGGGGCCGAACAGCAGTCGATGACGTCCTTCCTCAACCTCTTCCGTAAAGTCGGCGGCAAATTCGATGTGCGTGACGAGGGCATCCGCTTCTGGCACCCGGGTGGCGCCCTGCAATCCGTATCTTTTGAAACAGATGTGCACCCCGGTTTCATGACCGACTGGCAGCAGCCGCTCGTCGTCGCCCTTACCCAGGCCGAAGGCATGTCCATCGTCCACGAAACCGTCTACGAAAACCGGTTCGGCTTCACCGAAGCGCTGCGGGATATGGGCGCCAATATCCAGACCTATCGCGAATGCTTGGGCGGGCACGAATGCCGTTTCGGGCAGCGTAACTTCTACCACTCGGCTGTTATCCAGGGACCCACCCCGCTGCGGGCCACCGATATTGTGGTTCCCGATCTGCGCGGGGGATTCTCCCACCTCATTGCCGCACTGGCGGCCGAAGGAGAATCGCGGGTATCCGGGGTGGATATTATCGACCGTGGCTACGAAAAGTTCCTGGATAAACTCCAGGCCCTGGGAGCGGATGTTACGCCGCTGGACGCCTAGTTATTGGCAACGTCAATCTAGTTATTGGCAACGTCAATAACGACCCGTTTGGGGCTCTCCAGTACCTGAACCCGGTAGGGGCGATCCTTATCCAGCCCGATATGCACCTGGTGCATGCCTTCAAAAGCGTGTTCCACATGAACACCCTGGACCGCTTTCGCACCTCCGAGGTTTGCAACGGAGAGATCCGCAGCCTGAGATGGATCTTCCGGGTAGGTGACCCCGGAAATGCTCAGGGTGAGGAAACGCTTGCCCGGAATATCTAGGGGGCGCCCGGAACCATCCTGAATGGCTTCATCTCCGAAGAAACTGAACCATTCCAGATCGGCGTCGCTGTCATATTCCACGACCACGCGATCCCAACCCTCATGGCCGGCCACCCGCACCGCGGTGGGCACCGCGGAATTCTCGGTCAGCTTGGGATAATTCGGTGATTGCGAGTCCCCTTCAATAAAGCCCTTGAGGGAGGCTTGCGCGTCCTTGGGTGTAAGGCTGGGGGACTGGCTGGCCGCCGGAGCCGAAGCTGAGGCGCTCGGGGTAGTGGGCGCGGTGGAAGTATCGCTCACCGGGGCGCCTTTCCCGGTCCCGGAGCAACCGGCCAGCGTGAGGGCGGCAGCGCCTGCGAGCAGGAGAAACGACTTCATTGTGTTCTGTGTCATATGTTTACTGTAGTAGGCCGCGCCCGGGTTTGTCACCTTGCCGCGCGCCCCGGCGTACTACCCTGGGTACAGCACTGAGTAGAAAGGTGTCCATTCGTGGCCACACATCACGTCGCCCTCATCTACGGGGGCGTGTCCGGAGAACACTCCGTCTCTTGCCTGACCGCGGCTTCTGTTTTGGGAGCCATCGACCCGGAGCGCTACACCGTCATCCCCATCGGAATCACCACCGAAGGAATCTGGGTTCCCATGAGCACAGAGGAGGTGGCAGCCGGTGCGGAAGTGAAGTATCGCGGGGAACGCGTGCTGGCAGATTTTGGACCCGGAGGCGGTTTCGTGGTGCGCGGGGAAGCCGGCACCTCACGCAGCCTCGGGCCTATCGACGTCGCCTTCCCGCTCCTGCACGGTCCCTTCGGTGAAGACGGCACCATCCAGGGCACCTTCGAAATGATGGGTATTCCCTACGTGGGTTGCGGAGTTTTCGCCTCCGCAGCGGCTATGGATAAGCACTATATGAAACTGGTGCTGGAATCGGCCGGTCTTCCGGTTGCTCCCTATGTACTTGTGGAACCGCAGCGGTGGAACTGTGACCCGGCCGGTGTGCGCGCGGAAGTTGCCGAACGTTTACAGCTCCCTGTTTACGTCAAACCAGCCCGCGCGGGATCTTCGCTGGGAATCACGCGGGTGGCTGAGCTTTCGCAGCTCGACGCCGCCATTGCCACCGCGCGCGCCGTCGACCCCAAAGTTATTGTGGAAACAGGAATCCCCGGCCGTGAAATCGAATGCGCCGTTCTCGGCGGGCGTGGCGGAGCCGCCCCCCGGGCCTCCGTGCTCGGGGAGATCGTGCTGGATGTGCAATGGTATGACTACGCCACGAAATACGTGGCAACCGAGGGGTTCCACATGGAGATTCCCGCGGCTCTCCCGGATGCGGACGCGGAGAAGATGCGGAGCCTGGCGCAGCGCGTTTTCGAAGTATTCGAATGCGAAGGCATGACCCGCGTGGACTTCTTCTACACCGCCACCGGGGCCATGTACGTCAATGAACACAACACAATCCCCGGATTCACGGCGGTGTCTATGTACCCGATCCTGTGGGAGAAAACCGGCCTGAGCTACCGCGAGCTTATTTCCGAACTTATTGACCTCGCCCTCGCGCGCGGGGTAGGGCTGCGCTAAATGGTGGGCAGCCACGAAACTCAGGGGCCGGGTGCCGGTGCGGATGGTACCGGGGGCCGTTTCGCCGGCGGCACTGCCGGGCGGGTGCCCGGACCGCTGGTACGTGACCTGAGCGAAGCGGAGCTCCTCGCCCGGATTGTCCCGCTACTCCCGCGCGGAGAAACAACAATCGTTCCTAGCGGGGATGATAGTGCCGTGCTCGGCCTGAGCGACGGTCGGGTCACGGTCTCCACCGATATGCTCGTGGAGGGGGTGCATTTTCGGCGGGATTGGTTCAACGGACGCGATGTGGGGTGGCGGGTCGCCGCCCAAAATATCGCTGACGCTGTTGCGATGGGGGCGCGGCCGCGTTCCCTCGTGGTCGCCATGGAGCTGCCGGGGGATGTTCCGGTGGCTTGGGTAGCGGATATCGCGCGCGGGCTTGCGGAATATTGTGGCCCGCTCGGGTGTGGGGTCGACGGCGGAGACCTCGTGAGCGGGAGCCATATCGCCATCAGCGCGACTATTCTGGGCGATCTAGAAGGACGCACCCCGCTGCGGCGCTCGGCGGCAGCACCAGGGCAGCCGCTTATCCACTGCGGGAACCTCGGGCGTGCAGCCGCCGGTTTTGAACTCCTCAACCGCGGTTTTGCACCGGATCGGGGAGCTTTCCCGGATGCCGCAACCCGTCTCATGCAGGATTTCCTGCGCCCGCGCCCGCCTGTCCCCGCGGTGCTCAGCGCGGTGCGCGCCGGATTGCGCGGGGCGATGATGGACGTTTCTGATGGTTTGATTCGTGACGCCCAGCGTATCGCCGCTGCCTCCGGGGTACATATCGATATTCATTCCGAAACTCTGAACCGCCACGCTCAGGATCTTCTTGAGGTGGCCCGCCACCTGGGGCGTTCGGACCCGCTCGAGTGGGCTTATGACTGCGTTCTTAGCGGTGGAGAGGACCACGGTTTTCTCGCCACCATGGACGTGAGCCCGGAACGAGCCTGGGGGGCGCGCATCCCGCATCTCCCGGAAGGATTTAGCCTTATTGGAACAGTGGAAGCCGCGCATCCGGCTGGTCTGGTCACCGTGGACGGGCGAGCCTGGAATCGGGGGAACGGCTGGGATCATTTTCGCCGCACATCACAAACGTTGAATTAGGGTGGAACCGTAATAAAATTCTTTTTGCGCGAAATAGGGACGTTTTCCCCTGGATTGTTATGCTGCCGCTCGTAAAAATAGAAAGTGGTGCGAGGCCCGCACCGCGTTAACTGGGAGCAAGGGTGCTCCCGCTGAAATAGGAGGAAAAAATGCGAGCAGCGACAGTTCGAGAACCCTCGGACGGCTACGTTGACATTAAGGACGTTGAACTGCGTCCCATCAAGGCCAACGAAGCACTCGTCGATATCGAATACTGCGGCCTGTGCCATACGGATATCCACGTGGCGCTCGGCGATTTCGGTGACGTGCCCGGCCGCATTATTGGCCATGAGGGCGTGGGCGTTGTGGAACAAATCGGTGAGGATGTCACCTCGCTGAAGGTCGGTGACCGCGTTTCGGTGGCCTGGTTCTTCCGCGGCTGCGGTCACTGTGAATACTGCGTGACCGGTGACGAAACCCTGTGTCGTAGCGTGGAAAACGCCGGCTACAGCGTTGACGGTGGCATGGCGGAAAAGTGCATCGTGGTGGCTGACTACGCCGTCAAGGTTCCCGATGGGTTGGATCCGGCCGAAGCTTCGTCCATTACCTGCGCGGGCGTGACCACCTACAAGGCTCTCAAGAATGGCAATATTCGCCCGGGGCAGTGGGTGGCTGTGTACGGCGCCGGCGGGTTGGGCAACCTGGCTATCCAGTACGCCAAGAATGTGTTCCGCGCCCGCGTGGTTGCCGTGGATATCAACGATGACAAGCTGGAATCGGCAAAGAAGGTCGGCGCGGACCTCGTGGTGAATTCCTCGGATATCAACTCCGGGGAATGGATCCAGAAGGAAGTTGGCGGCGTGGATGTTGCGGTGGTAACCGCGGTATCCCAGGTTGCTTTCGGCCAGGCTGTGGATGCGATGAAGGCCGCCGGTACCGTGGTGTGCGTGGGCCTTCCCAAGGGCACCATTGACCTGAATATTCACCGCACCGTTCTGGATGGCATCAAGGTGGTGGGCTCCCTCGTGGGCACCCGCCAGGACCTGGCTGAAGCCTTCGACTTCGGAGCCCAGGGCCTTGTCAAGCCGATTGTTGCTACCCGCCCGCTCGATGACATCAACGATATGATCGACGAAATGCTGGCCGGCAAGATCGAAGGCCGCATGGTTGTTGATTTCAAGAAGTAATATCCGTCAACGTCGCCTGACTAGTTAAACTGGAAGGCCGCACATCGCTAATGGATGTGCGGCCTTCCTGTGCTGGCTCTGGCTAACTCACGGGAGTGAGCCAGAACTCAGCGAAGCCACAGTACTTAGGCGGCGCGCTGCACCTTGCCGGCCTTGAGGCACGAGGTGCACACGTTGAGGCGCTTGGGGGCGCCCTTCACAAGCGCGCGAACACGCTGAATATTCGGGTTCCAGCGGCGGCTTGTACGCACGTGCGAGTGCGAGACGCTCTTCCCGAAGCCCGGGTGCTTGCCGCAGACGTCACAAACAGAAGCCACGGTGTTCTCCTTCGGTTGATCATGGATCCGCTCGCGCACCTGCCGCTGTTCGGTAGATACACCTGAGCGCATAGGAAAATTACAACTCCACTAGTATAGCGGTAAGCGGCTTACTTGCCAAAGGCTCCCTCCGTGGCGTAGGGCACGTGTAGCGGGGGCGGCGTCGTCGCCATCAACAATAATGCAGGGCCGTAACGTTGCGGGTGCGCACCACCGGCACCACCGTGAGCAGTGAGAAACAGCGTACCGCGCGGGACAGGGCGCCGTTAGGGAAAATATGGCGCGGGTGTTAATGTGAATGGTATGGACAGCGCGCAGGCGGCGGCACATACGCGAGGCGGTACCCCGGCCGTGGTATCGGATGGCTGGACCGCGTTGAGCGTGCCACTGGAACGTGCCCTCGGCAAACGCAGCGCCACCTCTTTCGCGCGGCTCGGCCTGCACACGGTGGGGGAGCTGCTCTACCACCTTCCTTTTCGTTACGCCCGGCGCGGTGAACTCCTGCCCATTGAACAGGTGCGCGAAGGCGAGGACGTCACCGTGATCGGCCGGGTGGTGAATGCAGAATTACGGCCCATGCGCGCGCGGCGCGGCTTTATCCTCTCCGTTCTGATGACCGACGGCGCCCGCGAACTCGGCCTCACCTTTTTTGCGAAGTCACAGCGGGTATTGGCCTACCACGAACGGCGCCTGCACCCCGGCACGGTCGCCACATTTTCCGGCACGGTGAGTTCCTACCGTGGCACGCTGCAACTCACCCACCCCGATTACGATCTGGTAGAGGATGAAGGGAGCGTTGACGTGGAGCGCCTGCGCCGGCCCATCCCCATCTATCACGCCAGCGCCGCGCTGCCCTCCTGGAAAATAGAACGGGCCGTCAGCACTGTTCTTACCGGGCTGACCAGCGCGGATGTTCCTGATTTGCTCCCCGCAGACTACCGGCACGCCCACGGCCTGCCCTCCCGGCTCGCGGCCCTACGCCGCGCCCATTGCCCTGAGGAACCCATCAGCGCAGCGCTCGCCCACCTGCCCTTCCGGCACGAAGAAGCCCTCGTGCTCCACACCGTCCTGGCCCGGCGCCGCGCCGCCCGCGCCGCACATCCCACCACCGCCTACCCGCAGCGCCGCGGAGGCATCCTGGACGCTTTCGACTCCCGCCTGCCCTTTGAGCTCACCGCGGGGCAGCGCGCGGTCGGCGAAGAAATCGCCGCCGATCTGGCGGGCACCACCCCGATGCAGCGCCTCCTCCAAGGAGACGTGGGGAGCGGGAAAACCGTGGTGGCCCTGCGCGCCATGCTCCAGGTGGTCGACGGGGGAGGCCAGGCCGCACTCCTGGCCCCCACCGAAGTGCTGGCCGCCCAGCACGCCCGCAGCGTGCGCGACCTGCTCGGGGATCTGGGCGCGGGCGGGATGCTGGGTGCTGCCGAACAATCCACCCGGGTGGAGCTCCTCACCGGTTCACTCACCGCCACCGAACGTCGCGCTACCCTGGCCCGGATCGCCTCGGGAGAAGCCGGCATTATTATCGGTACCCACGCGCTGCTCTCGGATACCGTCCAGATTCCTTTCCTCGGTCTGGCGGTGGTGGATGAACAGCACCGCTTCGGGGTGGATCAGCGCGATAGCCTCGCGCGTGGCGTGCACACCCTCGTGATGACCGCCACCCCTATCCCGCGCACCGTCGCCATGACGGTTTTCGGAGATATGGCCGTGTCTACCTTGCGTGAACTGCCCGGTGGGCGCGCCGGCGTGGGTACCGTCGTCGTTCCGGAAAACCGCGCGAGCTGGATCGCGCGCATGTGGTGGCGGGCCCGGGAAGAAATAGCGGGTGGCGGGCGTGTATACGTGCTCGCTCCCCGTATTAGTGAGGACGACGACGCAAGCCCGCCCGCGCAGGATTCGGGCGCGGAACATACGCTGGCCACGGTAACTGACCTGGCTGAACGCCTGCGCGCCCTTCCACAATTCGCGGGAATCGCGGTGGGAGAGATGCACGGGCGGTTGAGCGCGGCTGAAAAAGATGCCGCTATGGCAGATTTCGCGGCCGGGCGGGTCCCGGTGCTCGTCTCCACCACCGTTATCGAAGTGGGGGTGGATGTTCCGGAAGCCACCATGATGATCATTATGAATGCTGAACGTTTCGGGCTTTCCCAGCTGCACCAGTTGCGCGGACGCATCGGGCGCGGCAGCAAAGCGGGACTGTGCCTCGCGGTTAGTGGAGCCCCGGAAGGGAGCCTGGCCGCCGAGCGCCTCGCGGCTTTCGCCGCCACCACGGATGGCTTCGCTCTGGCGGAGAAAGATGTAGAGCTGCGTTCCGAAGGAGATGTGCTGGGGACTCGGCAGGCGGGAACCACCTCCCACCTGCGTTTCCTCTCCGCGGTGCGCGACGCTGATATTATCGCTACCGCGCGCGCCGTTGCCACCGACCTCGTGGAACGCGGTGCGGTGAGCGCGGAATTGGAGCGCGCCGCGGACGCATTGGATACCGAGCGAGCCACCTACCTGGAAAGGGGATAAGCAATGACACGTATTGTTGCCGGAACCGCCAAGGGGCATATTCTGCGGGTGCCGAGTTCGGGAACGCGCCCCACCTCGGAAAAAGCGCGTGAAGCAGTATTTTCCCGGCTGGACCACCGCGGTTTTATCGTCGATGGCGAAGTGCTCGATCTTTTTGCCGGTTCCGGTGCCCTGGGCTTGGAAGCGAAAAGCCGCGGGGCACGCGCCGTCGTTCTGGTGGAATCAGAAGGGCCTGCGGTCAGCATTATTCGCGACAACGCCGCCCGCGCCCACCTCGATGTGGCCGTGGTGCGGATGAAAGCGGAAAAGTACCTCTCCCAGGAACCTAATTATCGTTTCGACGTCGTCTTCGTGGACCCGCCCTATCGCTACACCGAAGAACAGATTACGAAAGTGCTCGACGGCCTCACCCCGCATGTAGCCGCGGACGCCGTCGTCGTTGTGGAACGCGATAGCTCCTCACCGGAACCCAGCTGGCCGCAAGGATGGGAACTGGATGATTCGCGCCGGTACGGAACCGCGACGTTGTGGACGGCGCAGCGCAGCGAGAGCACGCTGTAATCGCGCGTCGACTAGGCCGAGCGCCTCAGGAAAGATTAGGCTATAACTATGACGCTTGCAGTCTGCCCCGGGTCCTTCGATCCCGTCACGTTTGGACATCTCGACGTTTTTGCCCGCGCCGCTTCCCTCTTTGACGAGGTTGTTATTCTGGTCGCGCATAACTCTTCGAAAAATCCGCTTTTTTCACCGCGGCAACGCGTGGAGTTCATTCGCGAAGAAGTGCGCCACATGACCAATGTGCGGGTGGAGGATTTCGGCGGGCTGCTGGTGGATTTTTGCCGAGATATCAGGGCGGATGCCATCGTCAAAGGATTGCGCTCCGCGGTGGATCTGGATGCGGAATACCCCATGGCGCTCATGAACCGGGAAATATCGGGAATCGAAACGGTGTTCCTGGTGGGGGATCCGGCGAAAGGCCATATTGCCTCCTCGCTGGTTAAAGATGTGGCACGGCACAAAGGTGACGTGCGGAGTTTCGTTCCCGCGCGGGTGGCGCGGGCTTTGGAAGAGGAGATGCAATGACTCACGATACGCGCGGGGAATCGGTGGTGGAGATCCTCGATGAGCTCCTCGCCCTGGTGGATAATGCACGTTCCATCCCTATGTCCGCCTCGGTGATGATCAACCAGTCCGAGGTGCGCGACCTGCTCCAGTTGGCCCGCGATGCGGTGCCCGATCAGGTGCTTCGCGCCGACGACGTGCTGGCCGATATTGATTCGGTGCGCGCCTCCGGGCGCCAGGAAGCCGCGAGCATTATTGCCTCGGCCCGCCAGGATGCAGAAAATATTGTGGCGGAAGCACGCGCCCAGGCCAGCCGGCTCGTCTCCAATGACGCCATCACCATTGCGGCGCGCTCCACCGCCGCGCGGATCGAGGACGAAGCCAAGCAGAAGGCCGAACGGCTGCGCGAAGGTGCCAACCACTACTCCGATTCCACCCTCGCTAATTTGGAAGGCCAGGTGAACGGGGTCGCGGCTGCGCTTGAAGAGGCCGTGCGGGCCGCGCACGAAAAAATGGATGCGGCCCTTGCCCAGATTTACGCGGGCCGGGAAGTCCTTGCCAGCCGCCAAGAAACCACCGACGCTGTTTTTGATCATTCCGAGGAGGAATAGTGGACCTTCGTAGTCCTTTTGTTGTCTCGCTGCACGATTTACCGCGTAGCGACGGCTCCCTTATGCCGGTGCGGGAAAGCTTCGCGGCGCCCGCGGATATGGGTATCGAGCTCATGGCCGTCCCAACCGGATCCGAACTTGACGTGGATCTTAACCTCACCTCGGTATCCGAAGGCGTCTATATTGGCGGGCAGGTGCATTTCACCGTGGAGGGCCAGTGCTCACGCTGCCTGCGCGATATCCACGAAGAACGCACCCAGGAAGTATCCGATCTGGCCTACTACCCGCAGCGGCGTGCCGAACTCATTGCCGAAGGGGATGAGGACGCAGAAGAACACCCCGTCATTGAAGATGACCACGTGGATCTGGAACCGGTGCTCCGCGATGCCATTGTGCTCAACCTGCCCTTCCAACCCCTGTGTTCACCCACCTGCCAGGGCCTGTGCGCCGGATGCGGGGAGCGCCTGGAAGATTTGCCTGCGGGGCACCATCACGAGGCACCCGCCCTGCACTCGGACGCCCTGGACGCGCTGGAAGCCCAGCTGCGGGCACAGGAGTAAGCATGGCCTATCGTGAATTAGTGGAACAGTGGGGAATCGACCTGCCCCGGCCCTTGCTGCGCCGCGCCCTCACGCATCGCAGTTTCGCTTTCGAACACGACGAACCCCATAACGAACGCCTGGAATTCCTAGGCGATTCCATCCTGGGTCTCATCATCGCGGAGAAAGTATTTCGGGAATACCCCGATGCTTCCGAAGGCGATATGTCGCAGATGAAAACCTATGCGGTTTCTGAGAAAGCCTTGGCCGATGTGGCGCGGCGGATCAACCTGGGTGATTCCCTGCGCCTGGGGCGCGGTGAGGACCGCTCGGGTGGGCGTAACAAGGATTCCATCCTCTCCGATACGGTGGAAGCCCTGATTGCCGCAACTTATCTGGAACACGGAATGGAACCCACCCGCGAGATCGTGGACCGGCTCCTCGATTCCAAGATTAAAGATGCCTCGGTGCTGGGCCCGAACCTCGATTGGCAAACGAGTTTCGAAGAGCTCGCGCACGGCCTGGGCTGGGAGGGCACCATGGAGTTCGAGTTGAGCTCCACCGGTCCCGACCACGCGCGGGTTTTCACCGCGGTGGCATCGATGGCCGGGCGCGAATGGGGGAGCGGCGAAGGAAGCTCGCAGAAGAACGCGCGCCACGCCGCCGCCGAAGCGTCCTACCGGATTCTCGCGGATCTGATTGAGAAGGGTGAGGCGAAGCCGGCTGCTGGGGGCAATGGGAACAACGGCGCAGGTGGGAACGACGGCGCAGCTCCCGGCGCGGGTGCATCTGCCACGCCCGGCGCGGCTGAGTAGGTCGGCGTGCCCGAACTTCCCGAAGTTGAATCAATCCGGCGCGGGCTCGCCGAACACCTCACGGGCCGGCGCATCCTCACCGCGCAAGCGTTCGGCACCCGCGTGACCCGCCGAGCCCCGCAGGGCCTAGAAGCCGTGGAGGGGCGCACCGTGCGGGCGGTGGTACGGCGCGGGAAATTCCTGTGGTGCGATGTGGGGGAGGACCTCGCCCTCCTCGCCCACCTGGGCATGTCCGGGCAGTTTCGGGTAGATGAACCGAGCGGGAACAGCGATACCGGCGGGGAACGGCGCCACCTGCGGGCCCGATTCAAACTTGATAACGGCCGTGTTCTCGATTTCGTGGACCAGCGTACTTTCGGCTACCTGGCACCGGTCGCTTTCCGGCCCACCGCTGATGGCGGGCCGGGCGGAGCGGGATCTAAGCGCGCCGTCGTACCCGTGCCCGTGGCTCATATTGCCCGCGACCTGCTCGATCCTTATCTAAATGAAACGGCGCTGCTGGGCGTTCTCACCACCACGCGGCGCGCGATGAAACGGGTGCTCCTCGACCAGGAGATAATTTCCGGCATCGGCAATATTTACGCCGATGAAATGCTTTACCGGGCGCGTATCCACCCGGAAGCCACGGCGCTCACGGCCACGGCAGCGCGCGAGCTGCTGAACGCCGGGCGCGCGGTACTCAACGCCGCGCTGGCCGCCGGCGGAACATCCTTTGACCGGCTCTACGTGCATGTCAACGGGGAGAGCGGATATTTTGAGCGGTCCTTGCAGGCCTACGGGCGGGCCGGGCAGCCCTGCGCGCGCTGCGGAACCCCGTTGCAGAAAATTATCCTCGGGGGACGTTCCACCACGCTGTGCCCGGTATGTCAAGTCGCTCCGATTGGGTAGAATAAGGGCGGATTATTGACCGATGATGGCGATGCAAACAAAGGAGGGCCGGCGCGTGGCACAAAATATTCGCGTCATGATTATTGATGATCATGAAGTGGTACGGCGGGGAATCATTGAGGTGGTTGACCGTTCTGAGGGCCTCGAGGTGGTTGCCGAAGCCGGATGCGTAGAAGAAGCGGTGCGGCGCGGCGGTCTGGTGCTCCCTGATGTTGCGCTGGTAGACCTGCGGCTTCCGGACGGCACCGGAATCGATATTATTAATCAGTTCCAGGAGGTCAGCCCGGATACCAAGTGCATCGTCCTCACCTCCTTTGATGACGACGACGCCCTTTCCGAATCCCTCAATGCCGGCGCGAAAGCTTACCTCTTGAAGTCGGTGCGCGGGGCGGAAATTTCGGACAATATCAAGGCCGTGGCCGAAGGGCGTGTTCTTCTTGATGAGCGCACGGTCTCACGGCGGCGCGCTGATCACGATGATCCCACCGCGGATCTCACCCCCTCGGAACGCAATGTTCTTGAGTTGATCGGGGATGGGCTGTCCAATCGGGAAATCGGTGAGCAGCTCGGGGTTGCGGAAAAGACGGTGAAGAACCACATCACTTCGCTGCTGTCCAAGATGGGCCTGCAGCGGCGCACCCAGGTTGCCGCGTGGGTGGCCGGCCAGCGCGCCACCGGGTGGCGCAACCAGTAGGCACACCTTTTTACCCGATGAGTCAGGTACCTGCCTAGCCGTCGATGAGGGCCCGCCAGCGCACCACCGTACCGCTCTGACTGCCCGGTGCAATGGAGAAAGTACCGTGGTGGCGCCGGGCCCGAGCCGCAAGATTAGAAAGGCCTGACCGCCGGCTCAATTCACCAATGCCCACGCCATCATCGGCAACTTCCACGCTAATATCGCGCTCGGTAACGGTAACCGTGACGGTGATGGTATGGGCGTGGGCGTGGCGCACCGCATTGGAGAGGCATTCGCGTACCACGGCGATAACATCGTCGCTAATATCAGAGCCGATAGCGTCATCAATTTCGGTGTGGGTACCGCTATCAATATCTTCGCCCCGCACGCTAATACGTAGGCTCGGGGTGAAACCGAGCTGCGCCGTCACGGAACTAACTTCACGGCGCAGGCGTGAAACCACCGGAACCGAGGTATCGGGGCCGCGCAGCGAGTAAATAATCTGGCGGATCTGCGCCACGGATTCGTCAATAGATTCGATGGCGTTATCGAGGGTGTCGAGCACGTTATCGGCCACCGCATCCTCGGTTGCCAGATCATCACGCAGCGCGGACAGGCGCATCCCGGAAGCGAAGAGCTGCTGGATCGCGAAATCGTGCAGATCGCGCGAAATACGGGAGCGTTCTTCCAGCTGCGCAGATTGGGCTTGTACGTAGCGCGCGTCGGCCAGCTCCAGAGCGAGGGCTGCTTGATTCGCCACGCTTTCCGCCATCGTCAAATCGACCATGTCGAATTCTGCTCGCCCGCGCACCCGAGCCAGAATGATAACGCCGCGCGCGGTATCCCCGCCGGCCATCGGCGCGTAAAGAAGCGGGCCGAAACGGCCGAGTGGATTATTGGGGGAAGGTGGCGCGGTGCTTGTATCAATAATGCGGCCGAGCCCGCTTTGGGCCACCGCCCGCGCCCGGGAATCCCGCCCGAACGTGGTGCCCACCAGGTCCTGCCCGACCTCGCCCGCCACAAATTCACAGGCCCAGGTATCAGCCACCGAGGGGAGAATAATAAGGGCCAAATCGGCATCCGCAACCCGCCGCATTTCGGTGGCGATGAGCTGGAGCGCTTCCTCTTCATCGCTTCCTTGCAGCAGCGCAATAGTGATGCGCCGCGAGGCGGAGAGCCATTGCGCACGGGAATTCGATTCCTCGTACAGGCGTGCATTTTCGACGGCGATGGTAGCGGCGCGCGCCAAAAGCGCGATGAGGTTGATATCTGCTTCGCTGAAAGATCCGGGTTTATTGAAGAAGATGACTCGGGCGAGCACCCGATTCCCGGTCATGAGGCGTGAGGTGAGGAAATTTGTGATACCCGGGCCGTAGAGTCCATCCCGGTGGCTGGCAGCGGTCAGGGGAGTGCTTCCCGCGGCAGGTTCCGGGGTGATGCCGCTTGCATCATGCACGGCACTGACTGCCTCGGCACGATCCCACATGATGGTATCTTCGGTGCCCAGGGATTCAAGATCACGATCCAGGCTGGTGGGGGTGAGGCTGGCAGCTGCGGGGAGTGGCTGGCCCAGGGTGACGATGCTTGTCACCTTTTCCGCCGAATTGAACATGAGAACGGCGGCGCTAGACGCCCCGGTTAATTTCAATCCGGCGCCGGCCAAATTTTCGAGCACCTGGGTGCGATCCAGGCGCGCGGTCAACGCGAGCGCATTGAAAATAACCGTTGTGGTATCCAGCATCCTTATTCCTGTTTCGCCGCCCATGCGTACGAGGCGAGCCTTTCGGTGAGCTCCTCGTGGGTGCCGCGCGCGCTCACGTGGGCGATACCACCGTCGGCACGGGTTATCACAATAACCTCGTCGGCGGCATCAAGGGGCGTGAGCCGGTGCGTCACCAAGATAATAGTACGCGGATCGGCGCTATTCTTACCGGCCCGAAGCAAATCGCGGATAAGCTCATCGGCGGTTTCCGGGTCGAGGTGCTCGCCGGGTTCATCCAAGAGTAGGAATTCCGCATCGGAGGCTAGCGCCCGGGCAAGGAGCAGGCGCCGTCGTTCTCCACCCGAGATCGTGGCGGCATCTTCTCCCAGCAGAGTATGAACCCCGCGCGGGAGCTGGGTGAGCCAGGTGCCCAGGCCCGCGCGTACCAGCAGTTCCACGGCCTCTCTTTCGGTGACCGAGGGGCGCGCCACCCGCAGGTTCTCTAGCACGGTGGTTTCAAAAACGTGGGCGTCTTCCGCCGTGAGGGTGAGGGTGCGGGAGACGGTGCGCCGATCCAGGGTGGAGACTTCGTGTCCGTCCAGGCGGACCGAGCCGGCATGCGGGCGCAGCATTCCCGCCAGGGTATAAAGCAGGGTGGATTTCCCAATCCCCGAATGTCCCACGATGGCAACGGAGGAGCCGCGTTCTACGTGCAGCTCAAAAGGCCCGGCCACGTCCGGCCCACCCGGCCACCCAATAATGAGGTCGGTAGCATGCAAGCCACGCTCGTGCCGCGGTGCCGGGGCTTCCGGTTCCTCACTGCGCTGGGCGCGGTCGAGGAGCTCGAGGATACGCTGGGCAGCCTTGGCGGAACGTACCAGTTGGATGGCTGCCTCTCCCAGCCCTTGAGTGGCTTCGAAAGCGGCGAGCGGGGTGAGGACGCAGACCGCCAGCGCGGTGGCGGAAAGCGTGCCGGCATCCAGGGCCCGGCTCCCGATAAGAATCGCACCCACCACGGCGATACCCATAGCAAGGGTATCCAGGGCGATAGCGAGGGCCTGGGGGCGGGCCGCGGCATCACGGTGCCGGAAGATCCGCTGTTCGGTGGCTTCCTGCACCTCTTCCATGGCGTCCACTCGCCCGGCTACCCGCAGCTCGGCGGCCGAATCAAGCATGGTCAGCGCGGTTGCGGAAATCTCGGTTTCGTCACGCACCTGCGCTTCTTCGGCGATACGCCCCCCGCGCATGGCCAGATAGGGCGCAAGAATCCCGGAAATAAGGAGGCAGCCGGCCAGCAGCAGGCCGATGGGTGGGCATAGAATCCCCACGATGAGGCAGGAGACGAGGCAGACAATACCGGCAACAGCTCCGGGCTGGACCGCTTTAACGACGACGTCACCGACCGAATCGACATCGCGTCCGGTGCGGGCGAGCAAGTCACCGCGGCGCACCGAGGTCACTACGTCGGTAGGGGAATCAGCCAGCGTCGCGTAGACGGCGGTACGCAAATTAGACATTCCGTAGAGGGTGACCCGGTGCGAGAAAATTCGATTGACGTAGCGCAGCAGTGCTTTGGACACCCCGAAGAAACGCACCGAGGTGGTGGCCACGCCGAGGGCGAGGACCGGCGGCATTTGGGAAGCCCGGGTAATAAGCCAGGCGGAGACAGCTGCCAGGGCCACCGAACTGCTCAGTCCGGCAGCACCCGCCGCAACGGAACCCCAGAATCCGCCCTTATCCACGCGCAGGAGGCGCAAGGCACGGAGGAGAGCACGGCGTTCATCTTGAGGGAAAGTACTCACTTGGTCACCTCGGTTGTCTGGGAGTTGGCGGGCGCGGGGACGGAAGGCGCGGGCGCCGATGGAGTGGCGGCGGGTTCCGGGACCGACCGCGCGGTGCCGGAAGATGTGGCAGCTGGCTGCGCCGTCGTCGATACGACATCAATAACCGCATCGGCAAGGTCGAGGAGCGCGGTGCGGTGCGCGATAACGATAACGGTGCGTCCCTGCGCCCGTAGATGCGCAACGGATTCGACGACGCGCCGTTCGCTGCGCGCATCCAGGTGCGCGGAAGGCTCGTCGAGGAGCACGAGGGGGCGCTCGGAAACCAGGGCGCGAGTGAGGGCAAGGCGCTGCCGCTGACCCACGGAGAGGCCCACGCCGCCCTGACCGATAAAGGTATTCCAGCCTTCGGGAAGTTCTGCGATGACTTCGTCAAAACCGGCGAGGGCCGCGGCCCGTTCCAGGGCTGGGCCCGGGGCAACCCCAATATTTTCCGCCACGGTTCCCGGCACGATCACCGGGCGTTGGGAAACCCAGGACACCTGCTTCCACAAGCTTTCTTGGCGGATATTTTCGAGCGGGGTGGTGCTGATATGCACGGTTCCGCTATCGGGGGTAATGAAGCGGAGGAGCACATTCGCCGTCGTCGTTTTTCCGGAACCGGAAGCCCCCCGCAATGCCGTGACGCGCCCGGGAAGAATCTCCGCGTTCAGCTGCGCGGGCGCGATGGTATCGCGGCCCGGCGCAAGAACCGAGAGATCGCGGATCACGATAGGGGAGCTGGCTAGATCAGGGCACTCAACCGTGCCGTCTTCCACCGGGAGGGGCTGCTCAAGTAGGTCAAAGACCTGGGCGGAGGCGGCCACTCCGTTGGAGGAGGCATGGAATTGGGTGCCCACTTCCCGCAGGGGTTTGAACACTTCCGGGGTCAGCATAATAATCGTCAAGCCGGTGAAAAGGGAGACATTTCCGGCCACCATGCGCAGGCCCACCTCGACCGCGACGAGGGCGGTGGATAGCGTGGCGAGGAATTCCAGCACCGCGCCGGAGAGGAAAGCGATGTACAGGGTTTGGAGTGTTTTCTTGGCGTAGTCATCCCCGAGGTGCTTGACGCGGCGGGCCGGCCCTTCTTCGCGCCCGAGTGCTTTGAGGGTGCTCAGACCGCCCAAAAGGTCGAGGAGCTGCTGGCCCAGGCGCTGCATGGAGGCGAGCCGCTCATTGGAGAATGCCTGGGTCATCCGCCCGATAAGGATCATGAAAATAGGGATGAGCGGGATACAGGCCACGATGGCGATAGCACTCACCCAATCAAGGAACAGGATAACAACGAGGGCGAAAGGGGTGACGGTGCAGGTGAGAATGAGCTGGGGGAGGAATTTGACGAAATAGGGTTCCAAGTCATCCAGCCCGGAGGTGACCAGGGTGACCGTGGTGGAGGTGTTCCCTGCGGCGAGCCAGCGATCACCCAGGTCGCCGGCCCGGCGTAGCACCCGGGCGCGCAGATTAGCGATGGTGCGCAGCGCGGCGCGGTGGCCGTAGGACTCGCGAATATAGATAAGAATGCTGCGGGCAGTAAAGGCCGCTGCGACCCCGAATACCGGCCAGCCGATGTCACGGAAGGTGAGATCGCCGTCTGCGACCGGCGCAACGGAGGCGGCAATAAAGAAACATTGCGCTAGCACGAGGGCTGTTTCCAGAAAACCAACACCACCGAGCAAGGCAACGTAGCGACGCGCCGTGGGCGCAAATTTCATAAGTCGAGAATCAACGGGCTTCATTCTTCTCCTTGCACACTGCTGTCATGGTAGCCCGTCCCTGAGTATGACACGGGAGCACCGCGTTTAACCGCGTACCACCACCCCGTAGTGGAGTCACGTCATACTTCAGGGCCCCAGGATCCGAGAGTGCGGATGGGAGGCTGCCGCCACATATTGAGTTTCGGGGCGGTCGAGCAGCCATACCGTGTTTGCGCGCTGCAGGGCACGGTGCGTGCGCGCGGCCTCCTGATCTCACGTGCTACTTAGCGAATCTCGAACTCGCGGATCTTCTTCGGTTCCAATCCCACGGGTTCCTCGGGAATTTGCCCGGCGTCAATGCGCTTGCGGAACACGGAGTATGCCCACACCGTGTAACCGAGGACGATCGGAACGAAAATAAGTGCCGCGATGGTCATGATGGTTTGCGTTGGCGCGGTGGCCGAGGCTTGCGCGATCGTGAGGGAGTAAGCCTCGTTGATCGACGATTTCATGACATAGGGAACCATCATCGCAAAGATGGTGGACACCGCCGCGGCAATGGCCGCGAAGTGCAGCCCGAAGGCGAGAATCTCCCGGTTAGCCCACGTGGCTGCCACGGTGGCGATAAGGAGCACCGCGCAGATAGCCAGCGGGATAATCGCCAGGACTTGCGAGCTGTACACGAAGTAGGCCCACAGAGCCCAAACCGCGGTAATCGCGGTGGAGATCACGGTGGTGCGCTTCGCCAAGTTAATGGAACGCAGCTGGAGTTCACCGGCCGTCTTAATCGAGAGCCACAGCGCGCCGTGGCTGAAGAAGAGCGAGAGGGTGACCAACCCGCCCAGGACGGTGAAAGGCGTGAGCAGCGAGAAGAACCCGCCGGTCAGGTAATGGTGGTTATCCGCGAGGGCTTCCCACGTCACCGCATCGGGCGCCACGGCCACGAACTCACCGGAGGAGTAGTTGCCCACCTCGATTTTCATCCCGGCCACGAGGTTGGCGAAAGCCACCCCGAAGAGGATCGATACGATCCACGACACGATGCAGTGCAGGGTGTCCCAGGTATTACGCCAGCGCTCGGTGCGGATCATCTTGCGCCATTCGAGGGCGCAGATGCGGATAATAAGGCAGACGAGCACGAGGACGAGGGCGATGTACATGCCCGAGAACATGGTGGCGTACCATTCTGGGAACGCCGCGAAAGTAGCACCACCCGCGGTGAGCAGCCACACTTCGTTGCCGTCCCAGTGGGGGCCGATCGAATTGATCATGGCGCGACGTTCGCGTTCGTTACGCGCAAAGGTTTTGAGGAACATCCCAACGCCGTAGCCGAAGCCCTCCAGGGCCAGGAAACCAATCCACAGGACCGCTACGAGGATGAACCACAGAGTCATCAAAAATGTTTGTTCCATGAGGTCCTCCTAGTAAACGAAATTCGGGGTAGATTTCGCATCGTATTCGACGACCTTCTTGTGGGTATTGATACCCTCGCGCAGGTAGCGGCCCAGAAGCCAGATCCACACCACGCCGAGTGCCGAGTAGAGCACCGTGAAGATGGTCAGG
Source organism: Actinotignum stranguriae (assembly GCF_051265215.1). Lineage (NCBI taxonomy): Bacteria > Bacillati > Actinomycetota > Actinomycetes > Actinomycetales > Actinomycetaceae > Actinotignum > Actinotignum stranguriae. The sequence continues at coordinate 18,350 of NZ_JBOZCJ010000003.1, read as the reverse complement.
GAGAAGGCGACGCTGCCACCGTTGACGGAATGGGAAACACCCAGGTCCGTCATGAGTAGGACGCCATCAATTTGAGTCGGGTAAACGATCCACGGCTGGCGCCCGATTTCGGTGAGGATCCAGCCCGCGGAATTCGCCACGAATTGCAGCGGGATCATCCACAGCCAGAACTTGCCCCAGCGTTCCGAGCGCATAATGCGATCCCCGCGCAGCACCCACAGTCCGAGGACCGCGATGAGGAGATCCAGCATCCCCACTCCCACCATGACGCGGAAGGAGTAGTAGGAGGCCAGAACGTTCGGAGTGACCTGCTGGTTTTCGAAAGCGGTATCGAACTTCTCCACGAGCTCCGCGTTGACGTTCTCCATCTGGTGGATGCGGTCACGCACGCGCTCATTGGCTTCGCTAATGGATTCCAGGCGCGAATCAGGACCGGACCAGTGGTTGGTCATCATGAAGGATTCCAGGCCGGGAATCGGAACGTAGATCGAGGTAGCATCCTCGCAGCTATTACCCCACATAACAAGGGAAAGCTTGGCGTTTTCTTCGCCCTGGCACACGCCCATCATGGCCGCGGCCTTGGGGGGCTGGATGACGCCGAGGTGCTGACCCATGTAGTGACCGGACAGGGCGGCAATAATCGCGGCGACCAGGGTGACCTTGAGGCCGAGCTTAGCGGTGGGTTTCCAGTATTCGCGCGCTTCGACTTCGTTGCCGGAGAGGCGAATAGAGCGTGCCATCCACCAGAAAGCGAAGCCGGCCACCAGTACGCCGGCCAGCGTAAACGCAGCGCCTAAGGTGTGGAGGAAGGTGAGCACCCAGGTGGTATTGGCGAAGAGACCAAGGAAGCCTGCCATGCCGTCCAGCTCCGCGCGCCCGGTTTCCGGGTTGAAGACCGCGCCGTGCGGATCTTGCATGAAGGAGTTGGCCGCCAAAATCCACGCCGCGGAAATCACGGTACCCATGGAGAAGAGCCAGATGGTCAGGTTGTGCATCTTGGGGGAGAGACGGCCCTTGCCGAAGATCCACAATCCGAGGAACGTGGACTCCAGGAAGAACGCCAGGAGGGCCTCGAAAGCGAGCGGGGCACCGAAGATGTCACCGACGAAACGCGAGTACTCCGACCAGTTCAAACCGAACTGGAATTCCTGCACGATACCGGTGGCAACGCCGAGCGCGAAGTTGATGAGCAGGATCTTGCCGAAGAAATCGGTGATCCGCTGCCACTTCGGATCGCCCGTTTTGCGGGCCTTAGTTTGCATATACGCCACGATGACAGACAGACCAATGGTCAGGGGCACCTGAAGCCAGTGGTAGACGGTTGTAATACCGAACTGCCATCGCGCAAGGGTGATCGGATCCACCTTTTCACCTTTCCGATGTGTAACACGTGTGATCGCGCGTGGATCGCCGCGGTGGTCCCGTAGCAGCGCGATCAAATTTTTCACCCTCGATCCTACTCATCCGCGCGGCAATAAGAGGTATCGAACACGAGGGACTTTTGTCCGGCCCGGCGCTCATGTGCCATCTGGCACACAGGTTAGCGACACCTCTCAAAAAATAGGGACGAAAGTCCCGGGCGGGTCTGTGTGGTGGTGATTGCAGGCCCCGGCAGGCGCTCGGCGTTGCGGAGATTTCGGGAACCTCCCAGCGCCAGTCCAGTACTCCTCATGTAGAATCGGTATCAGTGTACCGGGCGCTACCGTATCGCCCCGGTGGTTCGAGGCTGTGAAGAACCTGGCCGGCAGATGATGAGCGCCGGATATGCCCTCGAACGTGAATATGCTTGCGCGGCGTCGGCCGCAATGGTGATAGGTCCGCACGGGATACGGGGTGCGCGCCTGTCGGGAAGTGTAGACGAATGGCGAAAGAAGCCACCGCGTCGGAGCACGGCACCGTGAGTGCGGCTGCGGCGAGTCCGTTTTTCATTCCGGTACCTGAAGAAGAGGCGGTGGAAATTCCACGCTTCCGTATTAATACGGATATTCCACTCTTCCAGGAACCCGACGCCGCCAATGCTATCCGGGTCACCTACCTCGTTGATGACGATTCCTCCAGCGGCGCAGATTCCGATTCTGGCGATAGTTCCTCCCGGCGCACCCGGCGGCGCGAACGCGGCGAGCATGATTCTTCCGCTCGCGCGCCGCGAGGTTCCCAGAACGACGACGCCGCCCCTGAAGAAAGCGACCACGCGGAAACGGATGAAACTTCGGTAGCGCCCATCCGGAGGCGCCGTCGTAGCCTTTCGTCCGACGATGAAGTGGCAGCGCCCAAGGGCTCCACTCGCTTGGCTGCCAAGCGGGCTCGGCGCCGCGAGAATCGCGAGGGATCGGCACGCCGGCGCGGCTCCATTACGGAAGTGGAATACCTGGCTCGGCGCGAGTCGGTGAAGCGCGACATGATCGTGCGTGAACGTGACGGTCTCAACCAGATCGCGGTGCTCGAAGATGATGTACTCGTGGAACACTACGTGGCGCGCCATACTCAGATTTCCATGGTCGGCAATGTGTACCTAGGGCGGGTGCAAAATGTGCTGCCCTCGATGGAAGCCGCTTTTGTGGATATCGGTAAGGGGCGCAACGCGGTCCTGTACGCCGGGGAAGTGGATTGGAAGGCTGCCGGGGTTACGGGAAAGAATCGCCGGATTGAGCAGGCGCTCAAGTCCGGGGATACGGTGCTGGTGCAGGTCACCAAGGATCCTATTGGCCATAAGGGTGCGCGGCTCACCAGCCAGGTCACCCTCGCCGGGCGCCACCTGGTCCTTGTTCCCGGCGGGGATATGACCGGCATTTCGCGTAAGCTTCCCGATTCGGAACGTTCGCGCCTCAAGAAGCTTCTTAAAGAAATTGTGCCGGAGGATCATGGCGTTATTGTGCGCACCGCCGCCGAAGGTGCTACCGCGGAGCAACTCAAGAATGACGTGGAGCGCCTGACCAAGAGCTGGAAGGAAATCCAGCGCAAGGCCAAGGTCGCGAAAACTGCGCCGCAGGTCCTCAAGAGCGAACCGGAACTGGCTGTACGAGTGGTGCGCGATATCTTTAACGAAGATTTCGACTCTCTGCGCGTGCAGGGTGATGATGCCTGGGAGACGATCTCCACTTACGTGGAAGAACTATCTCCCGAACTGATGGACCGGGTGAGCCGCTGGGATGATTCGCGCGATATCTTCGAGGCCTACCGCGTGGAAGAACAGCTCGCCAAGGCTTTTGATCGCAAGGTGTGGCTACCCTCGGGGGGTACTCTCGTTATTGACCGTACCGAAGCCATGACGGTGGTGGACGTCAATACCGGGAAATTCACCGGATCGGGCGGCTCGCTCGAAGAAACGGTGACCCGTAATAATCTGGAAGCGGCCGAAGAAATCGTGCGGCAATTGCGGCTGCGCGATATCGGCGGGATCGTGGTTATCGACTTTATCGATATGGTCCTGGAATCCAACCGTGACCTTGTGCTGCGCAGGCTTATCGAGTGTTTGGGGCGGGATCGCACCCGCCACCAGGTAGCGGAAGTAACCTCCCTCGGTCTGGTGCAGATGACCCGTAAGCGCGTGGGGCAGGGACTCGTGGAGGCATTCTCGACCGTCTGTGAAGCCTGCGAAGGGCGCGGCTACATCATTCACGACCACCCGGTAGAGGAAAACGAAGAATCCCACGCGCCCCGCAAGCGTAAGAATCGGCGGGAGGCTTCGGCGCCGCAGCGCGAGGCGGCTGTTCAAATGATGAATTCCATCGCCGCTGCGGGCCATGCCGACTCCCAGCAGAAGGATGGCCAGGATAAAGATAAGCCCCAGGATTCAGAGGCCCCGAAGCTGGAAACGGTTGAGAAGCCCGCGGAAACCCCGAAACCGGCGAAATCTGAAAAACTGGACAAGCCCGCGAAAGTCGCGAAAGCCGCGAAGGGTGATAAGCAGGAGAAGTCGGAAAAGCCGGCTACCCGGCGTCGTCGTAGCTCGCGAACCGCACCGGCGGCCGCAGATACTTCGGGCACCGGAACGAAGGACACGAAGGGTACTACCGCGGGGCAGGAACGCGCCGCGGCCGCAGCCACGGGCACCGTACGCGCCGGAAGTAGCACCGCGGGCACAGGCACCGCGCGGAAGACTGGCATGGTGGTTTCCTCCGGCGTGGTGAGCCCGACGCACACGGCCGTTTCTGCTAGTTCCCACGCAAAGACGGTGTCGCCGTCGTCCGCTATCCATACCGGATCGCGTGAGGCAGCTAACGGAACCAGCGGGGGCACCAAGCGGCGCGCCGTGGTCTCATCGGGTCCCATTTCCACCGGAAACGGGGCGGGGGTTCTGAGTTTCCCGGCCAATTCCCAAGGGTAGTTCGGAGCGGGCACAGCGCTACAACCGGGAGGTACGTGGCGCATCCCATAGCGACACGGCCGGTCTCATGCGCTGTCTCACTTGTAAGAAAGCGGGTCGACACAGTAAAGTAGATGGTCGGTGCTTAGGCACTCAGTCGTTTAAGTGCGCTGTCCAGCGCGAAAAGTAGCCGTAATCAACAGGAGCAAACGTGGTGTACGCGATCGTCAAGGCCGGGGGCCGTCAGGAAAAGGTTTCTGTCGGAACCGTCGTGGTTGTTGACAGGATGGAAGGTGAAGTCGGCGATACCGTCGAACTCGAACCCATCATGCTCGTTGACGGGGATAAGATCACCACGGCTGCCGATGGCATTTCGGCGAAGGTTACCGCGGAAATTGTGCGCGATGAAAAGGGACCGAAGATCTCCATCATCAAGTTCAAGAACAAGACGGGTTACCGGAAGCGCCAGGGGCATCGTCAGCCCCTGACCCGCCTCAAGGTCACCGGCATCCAATAGGATCTGCCGCGTCAGCAGCTAGTTTTGAGATAGTAAGAAGGTAGACAGATGGCACATAAGAAGGGCGCCTCTTCCTCGCGCAACGGGCGCGACTCCAATGCCCAGCGCCTCGGGGTGAAGCGGTACGGCGGTCAGGTAGTATCCGCCGGTGAAATTCTCGTTCGCCAGCGTGGCACGAAGTTCCATCCGGGTAATAACGTCGGGCGCGGCAAGGATGATACCCTGTTCGCTACCGCAGCCGGAACGGTCCAGTTCGGTACCCGTCGCGACCGCAAGGTTGTCGACGTCGTGACCCAGGCTTAAGGCGGAGCGGCCCGAGCGCCGCACGCACCTATGATGAGGGGTGGGGGATTGAACCTCCACCCCGTCATTCGTTAACGCGGGCTCGGTGCGCGAGTACCGGCTACGCAGACGTCCATCTACTCGCGGCGGTTAAGCCGCCGCGGTGACGCGTCAGCACTACAGAAAAAGGGGAGGGCATACGTGGCCTCGTTCGTCGATAAGGTGACCTTGCACTTGCGCGCCGGCAACGGTGGAAATGGATGCGTTTCGGTGCGTCGGGAAAAGTACAAGCCTCTCGGGGGGCCCGACGGCGCCAATGGCGGCCATGGGGGTTCCATCATTTTTGAGGTGGATTCCCAAGAATCTACCCTCATGGACTACCACCACACCCCGCACCGTAGCGCGGAAAACGGCCAGCCCGGAGCCGGTGATAACCAGCGGGGCAAGAACGGCGCGGATCTGGTGCTCAAGGTTCCGGCGGGGACGGTCGTGAAAAACAGCGAGGGCGACGTGCTTGCGGATCTCGTGAGCCCCGGGGATTCTTTCGAGGTAGCACGCGGGGGAGTAGGCGGACTCGGAAATGCGGCCCTCGCTTCTCCGCGCCGCAAGGCACCCGGTTTCGCTCTACTCGGGGAAGCCGGCGAAGAACTCGATGTTGTTCTCGAATTGAAATCGGTGGCTGATGTTGCCCTGGTGGGCTTCCCCTCCGCCGGGAAATCCTCTCTCATCGCGGCTATGTCCGCTGCTCGCCCGAAAATTGCCGATTATCCGTTCACCACTCTTGTTCCGAACCTCGGTGTGGTGACCGCTGGCGAGGAGCGCTACACCATTGCCGATGTTCCCGGCCTCATTCCCGGGGCTTCGGAAGGGCGCGGGCTCGGGCTGGAGTTTTTACGTCATATTGAGCGCTGCGCTGTTATTGCGCACGTCATCGACTGCGCCACGCTAGAGCCGGGGCGGGATCCGCTCACGGACCTGGATACCCTCGAATACGAACTGGCCCGCTACGCGGCCAATATCCCGCCCACCGAAGGCCAGCTTCCTCTCACCGAACGCCCCCGCGTGGTGATTCTCAATAAAATTGATGTCCCGGATGCGCGGGAACTTGCCGAATTTGTGACCCCGGAGTTGCGCGACCGCGGCCTCGATGTTTTTTCTGTCTCCACCGCCAGCCACGAAGGGCTGCGTGAGCTCTCCTTCTACCTGGCCCGGGTGGTGCGCGAAGAAAAGGCGAATCGCGAGGTTGCTGAACCGGTGCGCCCGGTGCTACATCTGACGCGGGAACGCGATGATCGTTTCACTATCGTCAAGCGGCGCGACGGCATGCAGGAGTTCTGGAATGTGCGCGGGCGCCAGCCCGAACGCTGGGTGGGGCAAACGGACTTCGCCAATGATGAGGCGGTCGGGTACCTGGGGGAGCGGCTTCACCGGCTGGGCATCGAGGACGAGCTGGCTCGTTTGGGTGCGGTGCCAGGCGATATGGTGGTCATTGGCCCGCCGCAGACCGGTTTCGTTTTCGATTGGGAACCAACCGTTGCCGCCGTCGCTGAAATTTACGGGCCGCGCGGGCGCGATATCCGGGTGGAAGCCGAGCGCTCGCGCCCCACCCGCCGCGAAAAGCGCGCCGATTTTTACGAGCGCATGGATGCCAAAGAGGAAGCCCGGCAGGAATTGCGTTCCGAACGGGAGGCCGGCATATGGACGGATCCGCAGGCAGGGACCCCGGAAGGGGACTAAACTATCCTGCGGTGTCCCGAACCATCAGATAAGAAAGAGTGACTCGTGTCCGGTACCTCATCCACCTCGCTGACCCGGCGTGACTGCCTTGAGAACTCCCGTCGAATAGTCATTAAAGTGGGATCCTCCTCCTTGACGGGGCCGGACGGTGCCCTGCACCAGGAAACCCTCGATCTTCTTGTCAACACCATTGCGGACGTGCACGCCCGCGGGGTGGATGTGGTGCTGGTATCCTCCGGCGCGGTGGCGGCCGGTATCGGGCCGCTCAAGCTGGGCCGTCCGCGTTCCCTGCGGGAAAAGCAGGCCGCGGCCATGGTGGGCCAGTCCCGCCTCATGGCTGCGTACGAGGAACGCTTTGAAGCGCATGGCATTAGCGTGGGCCAGGTGCTCCTCACCGCCTCTGATGTCACGAACCGGCGCCACTACGCCAATGCGCTTACGGCGATGCGTACGCTTTTGCGTTTGCGGGTGGTTCCGATTGTTAATGAGAACGACGCCGTTGCCACTGACGAATTGCGCTTCGGTGATAATGACCGGCTGGCCGCACTGACCGCCCACCTTGTGGGTGCCGGCACTCTTATTTTGCTCACGGATGTGGATGGCCTGTATACCAAGCCCCCCAGCGAAGCGGGCGCCACCCGCATTGCGGAGGTGACCGGCGAGGAAGACCTCGCCGGACTGCGGATTACCGGGCGGGGTTCGGCGGTCGGAACCGGGGGAATGCGCACCAAGGTGGCGGCGGCCGAATTGGCAACCTCGGGTGGCGTCGGCGTGATTCTCACCCACGTTGATAATGTGCAGCGGGCCGTGGCCGGGGAGAATGTGGGAACCTGGTTCGTGCCGAGCAAACGGCATGTGTCCGCGCGGGGGCGCTGGATGGAATTCGCGGCGCGGGCCCGGGGGCGGGTTACATTGGACGACGGCGCCGTTGCGGCGGTCACGGGCAATCACGCATCTTTGCTCCCGGTGGGAGTCATCGGGGTCTCGGGCCGTTTTGCGGCCGGGGATATCGTGGAACTTTGTGATGGGCACGGAGAAGTTATTGCCCGGGGTCTGAGTGCCTATAGCGTGGAAGAACTGATCGAGCTGGTGGGAAGCACCGGGGCGCGCGGCAAGAAGCCGGTGGTGCACGCCAATGACATCGTGCTCTTGGGCTCCTAACTGGTCACGCCGTTAGCATCACCTGTCCCAGGTGCGGGTGCACCGCCTTTGGCGTGTGCCGGTCGAGCGTGCTTCAATGGCATCCGCACAGGAACGCTGCGGCGTGCACAAATCTGTGTTACGTCTTACTTTACGGACCTGTAACTACGGGAAACGTGCATAATTTTGCACTAGCTGTGCAGGGTGGTATTTTTATTCGCCCAGGTTGTAGCGCTGACACCCGAGAGTTTAGCGAAGTATTGCATCACCTTGATCGAATAGTAATCACGATAAATGAATAGTGATATGCGCAAAAAACCCTCGTGTTTGTCTTGCCTATTGGACAATAAAGATCTAGCGTTATCGCAAGTGCTTATATAGCACCCTCGCAATCGCTCGGAATACCCGAGCCGACGAAGAACGGAGAATTCGATGTCGCAGTTTGTCACGCTCCAGGGCCTCACCTCCAGCATGTGCGCGGACTATCGAATTACCATGGCGCATTGGCGCCGCTGGCATCACCACTTTATGAGCGCGCGCCTTCTTGCGCCTGCCAGTGCCCCCTCTGCCCGTCTTCGTCCCGATAGTGAGTACTAATGACCATCCAATTGACCACCCTGTGCACCACCACGAATGAGGAAGTTTTAAGAGAAACATTTTTAGGAGTCGATCTCTCGGCGCTCGGCGGCGGGGAGAATCTTTGCGGCGACGGCGCAGCTGCGCGCCCAGCCCACGGGGCTTCCATCGCGCACCTGGCCTCCTGCGCGGATGCGGCCTGGAAAGGCGGACTTGATTTCGTCCAGTTTTCCGGGGAATTCGTACTTCCCGGTGCCCGCGTCGCCTCCGCGATGGAAACGGCAAGCCGCCTAGGTCCACGTGCCCGCGGTGATATCGCGGTAGAAGTACCCGCCACGGCCCAGGCTTTACGGGAAGCGGTGGCCAGAACCCAGCAGGACTCCAGCGATACCCCGGCTCTGGTAAGTCTTCCGATCACCCCGGCTACCGACCTCGCGGCCCTGCGCAGCGACGTGGAAAATGCTATTGCGGCCGGGGTACGCCTCATGCCGCACGTGCGCGCTGAAGATGTCCCGAATCTGAATCTGCGGGCAATCTGCGGTATTTCCCCGATGATGCGCCTCTCCGCGCCCGATGCGCACCGCGCCCGCGAAGCCCGTTTCGCTTTGAGGGCGGCGGCAGAAGAATACGATACCGACCTGCAGGTCCTCCTCGACATGACCGTCATTATTTCGGCTACCCGCACCGCTGCTCGCGAACGCCTCTTCCTGGTGCAGGCCCTGGGCGGTCCGGATTTCACCCGCAGCGCTCACGTGGTGGGAACGGTCTACGATGTTGCGGATACCACCGAGTCCTGGCTGGGGATGGGTGCGGCAGATGGCATCATCTACCGGCCTACCTCCATCCGCACCGATTTAGCTTCGCTGGTGCGCGGAGTACTTCCGGTGCTTTTCGGGCGCGCTGAAATTTCCTAATTTTTCTGGGGAGTAATGAGGGGCGAACTGGTTGATTCCAGTTCGCCCCTCGGTGCTTGGCGGAAAGTCGGTAGCTTATTCAGCCTGTTGTGCGGATTCCTCAGCTTCGTGAGCGGCGAGACGGGCGCGAATCTCGTCCATATCCAGCTCCTTGACCTGGCCGATCAGATCCTCGAGCGGACCGGCCGGCAGCGCCCCGGCCTGCTCAAAGACGCGGATACCATCGCGGAAAGCCATAATGGTCGGAATCGCCTGAATCTGGAAATGCGCCGCGAGCTCCGGGCTATCCTCGGTGCTTACCTTCCCGAAGGTGATATCGGGGTGCTTTTCGGAAGCCTTTTCGTAAATCGGGCTGAATGCACGGCAGGGTCCGCACCAGCTCGCCCAGAAGTCCAGCAGCACGATGCCTTCGTGTACGGTCTCGTTGAAGTTCTCAGTGGTGACAGTAACGGTTGCCATGGTTCTCCTCAAATTTGTTGGAAATCTCGCTACCTGCAACGCGGGGGCGGGCGGCGCTATTCCCATGAGATTGCCCGAATATATATGAGTGCTCCTCATTCCCGCTCGCTGTTCCTCTTCGGTGTTCCTATTCGGTAACGGGGGCCTTTCTGGCCTAAAGTAGAGACTATGACCGCAACGTTAACCGAGGGCGTGGCCGAGGTAGCCCGCCGCGCGCGCCAGGCTGCGCGTTCTTTGCGCGGGGCGCAGACCACGTCGAAAAATGATGCTCTTTGCCGTATCGCCGCAATTTTGCGTAGGGAAACCGCTCGTATCGTGGCGGCAAATGCGCAGGATGTGGCCCGGGAACAGGGTCGGCTTTCCCCGGGAATGATTGATCGCCTCCTCCTCACCGAAGAACGCATCGAGGGCATTGCCCAGGCGGTAGAACACGTGGTGGGCTTGGCTGACCCGGTTGGCGAAGTGATCCGCGGTTCGCGCTCGGCTCACGGCATGCGTTTGCGCCAGGTGCGGGTTCCCATGGGCGTGATTGGCATGATTTATGAGGCCCGCCCCAATGTAACGGTCGATGCTGCCACCCTGGCCCTCAAAGCGGGTTCCGCGGTGATACTGCGCGGGGGGAGTGCTGCTATACGCACCAACGAGGTGCTGGTCGAGCTCATGCGGCAAGCGGTAGCGGAGGCCGGCTTCCCGGCCGACTGCGTGCAGACCATTGATGCTTTCGGGCGCGAAGGCACCGTAGAACTCATGAAATTGCGCGGCCTGGTAGATCTTATTATTCCGCGCGGAGGCGCAGGTCTGATCCAGACGGTCGTGCGCGAATCCTTAGTTCCCGCCATCGAAACCGGGGTGGGCAATAATCACGTGTACGTGGATGCCAGCGCCGATGTGGAGCGGGCTAGCGCCGTCGTCGTTAATTCCAAAACGCATCGGACAAGCGTGTGCAATGCGGCCGAAACGCTTCTTGTCCACGCGGATATCGCACCGGACTTCATGCCTCGGATTTTGCGTGAACTTCATGAGCGCGGTGTGATCTTGCATTGCGATGCCGCGGCCCAGCGTTTCGCCGGGGATGTTCCCACCCAGCTCGCCACGCAAGAAGATTGGGAAACTGAATATTTGGCCCCGGAGATGGCCGTGGCGGTTGTTCCCGATATCGAGGCGGCGCTCGCGCATATTGCCCGCTATTCAAGCGGTCATACCGAAGCTATCGTGGCCGAAAATCAGCGTGCCATTAATCGTTTCATCGATGAGGTGGATTGCGCCGCCATTATGGTGAATGCTTCGACGCGTTTCACGGACGGTGGCGAATTTGGGCTCGGCGCGGAAATTGGTATCTCCACTCAAAAACTGCATGCGCGCGGACCTATGGGACTGGAAGAAATGACCACGACGACGTGGATTGCAGAGGGCGAGGGGCATGTCCGATAAATCCGATAAAGACGAACCGGTGCAAATTCCTTTCGACGAACGCAAGCACCGGCGTCGGCGGATCGGGGTGATGGGTGGAACTTTCGATCCGATTCACCACGGACACCTGGTGGCCGCCTCGGAAGTGCAGCATCGTTTCGGGCTGGACGAGGTGGTTTTCGTGCCCACCGGCCGCCCCGCTTTCAAACAGGGCCAGCACGTAAGCCCGGCCGAACATCGCTACCTCATGGCTGTTATTGCCACCGCGTCGAATACCCGCTTTACGGTATCGCGGGTGGATATTGAGCGGCGCGGCCTGACGTACACCGTGGATACCCTGCGGGATTTGCGTGAGGTCTACCCGGATGCGGATCTGTACTTCATTACCGGAGCAGATGTTATTCCGGAGATTTTGCGCTGGAAGAACGCCGAGGAACTGTGGGGGATGGCCCGCTTTATCGGCGTCACGCGCCCCGGGCACACGATTGATGTTTCCGCGCTGCCCAAACACGCCGTGGAAATTGTGGAGGTTCCTGCCATGGCGATCTCCTCGACGGATGTGCGCGAACGGGTGCAAGCTCACGCACCCATTTGGTATTTGGTGCCCGAAGGCGTGGTGCAGCACATTAGAAAATACAAACTTTATGCCCAGCGCGAGGCACCGGGTAAGCTTGATCAAGGACGGTCGTACCGAGAGGAGAAGAAATGAGCGAGGGCGGGCGGCGCCTCACACGCAGCGAGATGCGCGAGCGCGGACTCTTGAAACCTCTCGAAGAAGGCGAGGCTTCGCCGGTGGAAGAATTGCGGCGCACCCGGGATATTCCGGTGGTGCGAGCAACGCGGCGGCGGGCTATTCTTGCCGAGCGTGCCGAAGCAGCTGAGGAGGTAGAAGCCACCGCGCAGCCCGCGGTAGCGACGCCCGATCCCGGTGCGGTGTTGGATGCCGGTACGGTTTCGGTTCCCGATCCGGTGCCTTCCCCGGCCCCGACGGGTGAGCGTATCTCAGTTTTCGACCGTTTCGAAGCCGATACTCAAGCACGTATCGGTGAAGATGACCACTCGCTCGTGCCCCCGCTTACGGCCTCCGCACCAGCGGCCGCGCCCGAACCTGCTCTGGAAGCCGAGGCCGCGCCCGAGTTTTCCGAAGGTGGTAGCTTGCGGGAGCGTTTGCTGGCCCGCACCCAAAACGATGCTTTGCGTGCCTCCGGTGCGCAGGGTGATGCAGCGCCAGAAGTAGAAGAGGCCGGGAACGACGCCGCAGCGGCGTTGTCGCCCGCTTCCGTTTCCGCGGCGCAGCCGGACCTGCATGCCACGGACCCGCTTACCCCGGATCCGCTCGCGCACGAGTATGTGGACGAGGATGAACTCGAAGATGAGTCCTCGCCGCGCCGTTGGACGGTGACTATGCTTCTCCTCATTGCGGTGAGCGTCGTGCTCGGCCTGGTCATTGGCTTCTTCTTCTTGCAGCATGGCGCGCAGGCCGCGTCCTTTGAATATGTAACCCCCGGTATTATCCCCGACATCAAGGAGATCTTGTGACAGCTTCGGATCGTGCGATAGAGCTCGCCCGTATTGGAGCCGCGGCAGCGGCGGAGGTGAAAGCGACATCGATTGAAGCTCTCGATGTTGGTGAGCGTTTCGCCATTTCCGATGTTTTCCTCATCATTTCCGGTGATTCGGAACCGAAAGTGCGCGCCATCGTGGATCGCGTGGAGGAAAAACTCGATGAGGCCGGCGGGCAGCGTTTGCGCCGCGAGGGACTCACTTTCGACCCGCGGTGGGTGCTCCTCGATTACGGGGAACTCATTGTGCATATCCAACGCGATGAGGACCGCGCTGATTACGCCCTCGCGCGTTTGTGGGCTGATTGCCCGCACGTGGATCTTCAGCTCGATGATGAGGCGGTTATCGCCGGGGATCCGGCGCCTGTAACGCCGGAGGTTGCCTCGGAATCACGGGACCCCGAGACGGCCGGTTCCGCTGAGGCGCATGCATGACGGCAGATCGCATCCTGCTCTGGCGCCACGGCCAAACTGATTACAACCTGGCTTGGCGCATCCAGGGCTCCACAGATATTCCCCTCAATGCGGTCGGGCTCGGTCAGGCTCGCTACGTGGCCCCCCACATCGCTGCTGCCGGCCCGGCGCATTTTGTGGCATCCCCGCTGCAACGGGCCTATGCCACCGCACTTGAGGCTGCCCGTCTAGTTGATCGTGAAGTGGCAACTGATGCGCGGTTACAAGAACGCTGTTTCGGGCAGTTCGAAGGCTTGACCCGCACTGAGATCGCGGAGCGCTATCCGCGTGAATTTGCACAGTGGCGCGCGGGGGAGGAGCCCGTGGGCGTCGGGGTAGAAACGAAGGAACATGTTGGCGCGCGCGTGGCCGCGGCCATTACCGAGGCCAGCGAAGGTATGGATGGGGGCCTGCTGGTTGTGACCGCGCACGGCGCGGCGATTACCTGCGGGCTCGGGGTGCTTCTCGGCTGCGGGGCTGATTGGCAGGGCCTGGGCGGCCTGGATAACTGCCACTGGGCTATGTTGCAGCGGCGTAAGAACGGGAATGTGCAGTGGCGCCTCACCGGCTTCAACCGTTTCCTCGCGGACGAGCACGATCCGGTGAAGAACTTTGAGGTGGAAGGGCCGGAAGGCTAGGCTCCCACCAGGAAGAATGCGATGCTCGACACAAAGTCGAGTTCTGATTTGCCAAGCGTTTCTTCTCCGACTAAAGTTCTATAAGTCGCTTGGGGCTATGGCGCAGTTGGTAGCGCGCTTCCATGGCATGGAAGAGGTCAGGGGTTCGAATCCCCTTAGCTCCACCAAATACACTGCTGGTGTTGATATATTTGGCAATCATGCAATAAAACCCCGGTCAATTCCTAATTTTCAGTTTTAGGTGTATCGGCCACGTTTTATGTCCATATATTTTTTAGACAGGGATTCTGGGAACTTTTGGGCCAGGGAGTCTGCCTGAGTTGATGGACGGGCCCCTAAGTGTCCATAGGCCTTGGAACAATAGAACCTCCACCGTGGCCGAAAGCAACACTGTGGTACCGAGTGAGAAGCTCTAGCATATGTGGCCCACAACGTCTCTCATCTGTACGCAGAGACACTACTTCTCGTATCCTAAGAAAAATCAAGGTAGACGTAACCCCGGCGATTCAGCCGAAGCTGGTGATCGTTCCGGGGTCTTCGCCACCAGTTTACCGTGGGAGGAAAGGATGTCAACGTTAGCAGGTACGTGGGATCGGGCCGTTATGTTGCATTTGCTCTCCGAGGAACGTATGGGCACCTATCTGATAGCCACTAACGGTAATGTAGATGATGCTTTTGGCCTCTATGAACGCAACATTCGCATTGCCTCTGCCCTACAAAGGGTGACTGCGATGGTGGAAGTCGTGGTACGTAACGCTATGGATGCCCTCATTGCAATACGCTTTCCCGAACGGACACAAAGATATCTGGACACGACAGAAACAGGTCTCAGCAATGCTGGGCAATATGACGTTTATCCGTAACCGCGCGGCGCACCTCGAGCCGGTTTTTCGGCGTAACGTCGCTAAAGACATCACGGAAGCTAGACATCTTATGCACTGGGTGAACCCAGAAGCACTGCTGTGGTTTGATGACACGCTGAATATTGATGATGTAATAAGCCGCTAGAGTCACATCAATCTGCCATCGTGGAACCTACACGTCAAAAAGAGCTGACACAATTATTGAGGAAGTTACTGACTCGGGTTCCAGAGCGAGAGGAAAGCGACACCTAGATGCCACGAGTACGCCATCGGTTGGGAGTGCTGAGCTCCGGTGGGAACATCACCTTTGCGCAACGCGAATTCACTCGCCCTACGAACGTGCTATTCGACGTCGACGGCACTCTTACCGATGCCAGTTCGCGGGTGCTCCCGGAAAATATCCGGGCACTCCAGCAACTCCACGCTGCCGGCATTCCCATTACCCTGGCCACCGGGCGAATCATTGCCGGGGCTGCCGATATCCTCGCGGAGGCGGGCGTTCCCGGATGGGTGGTGGCCGAAGGCGGTTCCATCGTCTGGGACGGGCACACGGTAGTGCGCCGTCATCCGCTCGGCGCTGCGACCTATGCGCGTGCGGTCCGATTCGCGGAGGAACACCGGCTCGGGATGGTTGTTAATGGCGAAGAAGGCGTCGTCGTGCAAAGCTTTGGGGCGCCCTTGTTTGAGGACGTTATTTGCAACGCTTCCGCGGGGCGGGAACCGCTCCGCGGCGACGTCGCCGCCCTTGCGGCCGATACCATAACGAAGCTCTCATTCTCCGGAACTGAAACCCAGCTGGACCGGCTGCAAGAACTCTGGCAGGCAGCTTTTCCCGGGGCGGTGCGCGGGCATGCTCATTTTGTTGATGTGGTTGCTCCGGGCGTGACCAAGTGGGAAGGAATAGAGCTGGCGCTGCGGGCGCGCGGCCTCGAAGCGGAACATACGCTGGGGGTGGGGGATTCCGCCAATGATATTCCCTGGATGCGGGAGATCGCGCTGAGCTACG
This sequence comes from Actinotignum stranguriae, assembly GCF_051265215.1. Lineage (NCBI taxonomy): Bacteria > Bacillati > Actinomycetota > Actinomycetes > Actinomycetales > Actinomycetaceae > Actinotignum > Actinotignum stranguriae. The sequence goes on along the minus strand of NZ_JBOZCJ010000003.1, from coordinate 2,487 downwards.
CAATGCCGCAGGCCAGTGCCGAGACTCAGGCTGCCGCCCGGTGGATCCTCCCGGCGGGTCCGGCTCCTGTTGCCGATCTGGTTGCTGCGGTGCTGCGGTGATATTTGCCGAGTGTCACTATTTTGCGCTCACGCGAAGTATTGGAAAGTAGCTCACATATCCACTATGTTATGGGGTATGAGTCACAATATTAAAGGAAGTGCGCTACCGCATGTGGTCATCGTCGGAGGTGGCTTTGCCGGTATCCAAGCGGCACGTGGCCTTCGCCAGGCACCCGTGCGGGTAACGCTCATTGATAAAAATCCGTACACCACGTTCAAGCCGCTGCTTTTCCAAGTGGCTGCGGGCGCGCTCAACGCGGGGGATATTACCTACAACCTGCGTGCACTACGGAGCAAGCAAAAGAATCTGCGTTTTGTGCTCGGGGAACTCCAGCACGTGGATACCGGCAATAAGCTCATCGAGCTCGATGATGAGCGCACGATGTCTTATGACTATCTCGTCCTCGCCACCGGCGTGAGCGCAGCATACTTTGGTATTCAGGGAGCCGCGGAACACACCTTGCCGATGTACACGCGCGATGAAGCGCTTGCAGTCCGCGACCGGCTCTACGGGCTGCTGGACGGCATGGATGCGGTTGACAATCCCGGGCCTTTCCGGGTGGTTGTGTGCGGTGCGGGCCCCACCGGAGTGGAAACCGCCGGCGCTATTGCCGAACTACGCAATTTTGATTTTGAGACGTTGTACCCCGGCATTGATACCGAGCAGTGTGAGATCATCCTCGTGGATATGGCCCCCACGGTTCTCGGGCCTTTCGATGAGAAGAGCCGCAACGCCGCCCACCGCGCTCTTGAAGATCGCGGCGTCAAGGTGCTTCTCAACCAGGCCGTTTCCGCGGTGGAAGAGAATCGCATCCTGGTGAAGAACACCAAGACGGAAGAGGAACAGTGGATTGATGCTTCGCTGATCGTCTGGTCTTCCGGTGTGGGTGTTCCGCCCGAAGTCAAGGAATGGAACGTGCCGCAAGGGGCGCGGGGGCGTATCCAGGTGAACGAACACTTCCAGGTGGAAGGGGTCGACGGCGTTTTCGCTGCCGGCGACGTAGCTGTGAGCGGCGAACGCGGCCTACCGCAGCTGGCCCAGCCGGCTATCCAGGGCGGGCGGCATATCGCCAAGGTTATCTCCAATAACCTGGCGGGCAAGGAGACTGAGCCGTTCGACTACTTCGACAAGGGCACCATGGCCACCGTGGGCGTTGGTTTCGCGGTTACCGAAATTCCGCATCTGCCGGCTATTACCGGAAAGTTTTCCTGGCTTATGTGGAATGCCGTGCATATTCAGCAGCTCCAATCCGGGCGGGAAATGTTCGCGACTTTCACCAACCTTGTCTCGAAGTACTTCCTCTTCCCCAAGCGCCACGATGTCATCGTGGGCGATTTCCACCGCTTCTCGCGTCGGGCACGCCAGGGAATCGTGAGCGCCTCCCCGAAGCTGGATGCTCAAGAGCTCGAGAAAGCTGAAGCGTAGCGTGCCGGTGGCACCGCCAATAATGGTGGTGCCCACGCTGAACCGGAATGCGGCGGGCCCAGGGGTGGTTACCTCAAGATTTTCTGTCGTAACCTCATGCCATCATTCAGGTATGAATGAGATACTGCCAGAAGATGTCCAGGTAGCCCTATCCCTCGGCCCGCCGCCAGGTTCCGTGCTGGATCTGGCCTATTCGCGGTGGCCGCTTCGGATAGCTACCCTTAGTTGGTACCTACCCGCCTCCGGCGGGTAGTGAAATGAGTACGCGCGCTTCCACTTTCTTGGTATTTTAAGTGTGAAGTGCCCCGGGTCATGATCCCGTCGTGGCCATCGCTCGTTACGGAAGGAATACTCATGAGCGAACAGAATAACCAGTTCCCTGATAATAACCCCGGTTATGGTCAGCAGAGCGCCCAGCCGGAACAGCAGTCCTACCAGCAGGGTTTTGATCAGCAGAATCAGCAAACCCAGCAGAATCAGGCGCAGGGCCAGGGCTATATTCCCGCCCCGCAGCAGGGCCAGTGGGCGCCTTCGGCGTACTCGGCGCCGGGCTACGGCTACCCGCCCCAGCCCCAGCAGCCGCAGAATCCCTCCGGCTTCGCGGCACTGTTCTCCACGAACTTCTCCACCCGGGTGGCGCGGTCCATCGCACCGATCATCATGATCCTCGCCTTCATTGTGGCCGGCTGCCACGTGCTCGTCTCGCTTTTCGCGATGATTAGCGTCTTTGGCGAATACACGCCTGCCATGGTTGCGCTTGCCGGAGTTCTCAGCTTCCTCCTCAGCCTCGTGGTTGCTGTCCTTATTATTGGCGGTGCCCGGTTGCTCTGCGAAGCAGCCATCAAAGACGAACAGTAGTCGGAGCGCAGCACACTACCGCCGGGCCCTCCGGAGCTAAAAATCCGGATACCCAAGCTGGCGAAACCCACCAGCGGGCTGATACATCGCGATGTATCAGCC